>JACMLC010000723.1 GCA_014379795.1 Pyrinomonadaceae bacterium | reverse complement strand
TCCATCTCCGCAAGTTTCTTTACGGACGTGCGGGTCGTCGGCGTCGTCGGCGGCGATTTCACGCGCGCTGAAGAAGAAGTTTTTGAGCGGCACAACGTCAATACCACAGACCTTGAGCGTATCCCTGAAGGCAAGACTTTTCTGTGGCGCGGTCGCTACGATTACGATTTGAACACGGCGCACACGCTCGACACGCAGCTCAATGTCTTTGCGGACTTTCAGCCAAAGCTGTCCGAAGATTCTCTCGCCGCAAGGCTGGTATTTTTGGGTAACATACAGCCGGACTTGCAGCGACAGGTGCGCGAGCAGTTAAAGAACGCAGAGCTGATCGCGCTCGACACGATGAACATGTGGATCGAGCTGACGCGCGACTCTTTGATGGAAACCATCAAAGGGGTCAACGTCGTCATCATCAACGATGCCGAAGCGCGGCAGTTGGCCGAAGAGCCGAACCTGATTAAAGCCGCGCGCAAAATTCTCTCGTGGGGGCCGACCGCTCTGGTCGTCAAACGCGGAGAATACGGCGCGGCTCTTTTTACCCAGAAAACTTATTTTGCGATTCCCGCTTATCCGCTCGAATCGGTTTTCGATCCGACGGGCGCGGGCGATACCTTCGCGGGCGGCTTCATGGGGTATCTATCGAGCCAGGAGACTTTGGACGAAGCGGCGATGCGTCGCGCCATGATCTTCGGCTCTGTGATGGCCTCTTTCAACGTCGAAGAATTCGGCACCGAGCGCGTACAGCGTCTGACACACGAAGAGATTAACGAACGTTTCCGCACTTTCAAACAGATGACGCACTTCGAGGAAATTCCTTTCGAGCGAGCCGTGACCGCAACGACATAAAAACATTTAGGGCAAATAGGGGAATAGGGAAATAGGGGGAATGGTTTACATGCCATTATCTTTCCTGCTTTCCTTTTTCCCCTTTACCCTTTCCCCCTTTTCCCCCTAAACTACCTCCCAACAGATAATCACATTCCTACTAAACACAAGGGAGCAACTATGTTCTGTCCTGTTTGCGAATCCGAATACGAAGAAGGCATCACGCTTTGCCCGGATGACGACACGGAGCTGGTCGAGCGACTGACAGCAGAGAACACTGTTCACGATCACAGCGAAGCGCGTCTGGTGCCGCTCCACAACATCAACTCACCGGCGGAGGCGGAGATGGTCAATGACATCTTGCAGCAGAACGGCATCCGCTCCGTCGTCCAGTCGGGCGGCGCAGATGCTTTCTCGCCCCTGCTCTCAACCACCTCTCCCGGCGCGAGGGTTTTGGTTGACGAGCGAGACTATGACCGCGCACAGGAGCTTTATACGTCATTTTTCGGAACCGACACGTCGCCCCTCACAGGCACAACGCTTGAAGAAGACGAGGAAGAAGAGGAAGAGCGAGGATGAAGGCGGAAGGATGAAGGATGAAGGAGCTGCTATTTGAGATGAGCGGTTCAAGGTTCAATAGCATGCCTCTCATCCTTCCGCCTCGCTCTCCCCGGCGAATGAAAAGCAGCTATGAGAGACGAGTGACAAGACAAAAACTTCTCTTGCTTGTCACTTGTCACCTGTCACTTGTCACTGCATTAAAATCTATTTCCTCGCTTGCCGAAATGTTTGCTCCGGTGCGTGTGATTGAATGGACGCGCCAGCGTTGATCGTCGCGCTCCGGGAAATCCATGCGAAAGTGCGCGCCGCGTGATTCCTCGCGCCAGAGACCGGCACGCGCGATGAGCGTCGCGACGGTCAGAAAATTACGCGAGGCGCGGGCTAAGGGAGCTTGCGCGATCTGCTCGAACTCGCGCAAGGCGCGCTCTAAACCTTCGCGGCTGCGCAGGATGCCGACGCGCTCCCACATCAAACGCCGGACGCGTTTGCGCACGGCGAGCGCGACATCTCCCTGCCTGTAGCGGGAACCGGATGGCTGTTGCTCAGAATCCGTCGCGGCTACACGATTATCAAAATCGCGCGCGCTCGCGCTCATGCAATCAACGGCGGCGGCGCGTCCGGCACGCGCGCCAAACACCAAGCCTTCGAGCAGAGAGTTTGAAGCGAGCCGGTTCGCGCCATGAACGCCAGTGCATGCGACTTCGCCTGCGGCGTAGAGTCCGGCCAGCGTTGAACGCCCCTCAAGGTCTGTCCGCACGCCGCCCATGCAGTAATGCGCAGCGGGCGAGACGGGCAGCAAGTCTCTTGAAAGGTCTAGGCCGTAACGCAAACACGTCTCATAAATTTTCGGAAATCTTTGGAGCAGATACTTTTTATCAAACGCCGTCATGTCCAGATAGACAGTTCGCGTCGCCGTGCGCTGCATCTCCGCGACGATGGCGCGGCTCACGATGTCGCGCGGCGCAAGTTCCGCGCGCTCGTGATAGCGCGTCATAAAACGTTTTCCCCTCTCGTTGCGCAAGACGCCGCCTTCGCCGCGCATCGCTTCCGAGAGCAGAAAACGCGGCGCGCCTTCGATATTGAGCGCGGTCGGATGAAACTGCACAAACTCCATATCGGCCAGCTCCGCTCCCGCGCCGTAGGCCATAGCCATCCCATCGCCCGTCGCGACCTGCGGATTGGTCGTGTGCAAAAAAACCTGTCCCGCGCCGCCTGACGCGAGGATGACCGCGCGTGCGCGCAATTCACGCGGCGCACGCACTAAGGGGTCTAGATAACGCACGCCCGCGCAGCGCGCTTCGCTCGCGATGAGCGAATCCGTCGCCGCGTGCGCGACAAAGGCTATGCCGCGCTCTGCACGCGCACGCGCAATCAAAGCGCGGACGATTTCTCTGCCGGTCGAATCGCCGTGCGCGTGCAGGATTCGCCGCCGCGAGTGCGCGGCCTCGCGCGTAAAGACCAGCCGCCCGCCCTCGCGGTCGAACTGTGTGCCCCAGTCAATCAATTCCTGTATGTAACGCGGCCCGTCCTCGACCATCACGCGCACCGCGCGCTCGTCGCACAATCCCGCGCCCGCGCTCAAGGTGTCTTCCTCATGCAGCGCGACCTCGTCTTCTTCAGAGAGGGCGACGGCAATTCCCCCTTGTGCGTATTCGGTATTGGATTCGCTGGTGCGGTCTTTGGTCAAGACGGTGACGCGCGCCCCTGCCTGCGCGATCTCGACCGCCGCGCGCAACCCGGCGATGCCGCTGCCGATGACGATAAAATCGGTCTCAAGTGTCATACAGATAATTTCCCGGTTTTGATTTGATGAGCAATCTTACGTTGCGTCGCAGGAAAGGTTCAAGCGGCTCTGAAGGGAGTTTGGAGAGAGACGAGATTGAAACTGTTCCGATGAAGTTACTCAGCCACAGAGGACACAGAGGACACAGAGAAACGGAAAAGTAGATGAAGGGCATGCTAAATCAAATGTTTGTTATTATCTCTGTGCCCTCTGTGTCCTCTGTGGCTAATTTTCGGTTTTGTCAGGCGCTCTTAGCTTCTTTCTCAAAAAGCATCTACTATGCCCCGCCGGAAAATCTTCCAGCTCGCCAAAAATGGTATAGCCGAGCTTCTGATAAAACTCTACCGCTTCAAAAGTGAAAGTGTCCAGATACGCATTTCTGCAACCATGCCTGACGGCTTCCTGCTCTGCATGTTCCATCAGCCGTGTGCCGTAGCCGCTGCCTCTCACAACGTCAGACACCCACAGCGTGCTGATATACAACCAGCCTGACACGGAATAGTTTCCATGAATGCCGCCGACAATCGCTCCGTCTTCATCACGCACAAAGAAAGTCACAGACCTCTTTTCTCTCGCCCCGATTTTCGATTGGTCATATTCGTCTATCCCGTCGCTTAAGATTTGCATCTCTTGAGGCGTTGGGTCTGCTTCAAAAGTGATTTTATACGCCATAGCTTCATGCCCGTGTAGGTCTAAACGCATTATGCGCGGCGATTGCTGGCAGGAGCAAGAGTCGCCCTTTCCCTGAAATGTCCCCTCTTTCGTGCTAGGATGAGAAGTTCATAGGAAGTTCACAACCTTGTCAGCCCTTTCAACGTATATCCAAGTATGAAGAATAAGGAAGAATGGCCTGAGATAGTGAATATTAACGGAGGAGGCTCTATGCCGAAAGGTAAGTATTTCATCGCGTTGGTGGTTCTGATTGTGATCGTGCTCGTGATCGGAGCCGTGGTGACCTATTCCAACATCAAGTTTGCACAGGAAGGCACAGTGCAGGTCGTGACCAAGTGGGGCGCGATTGAGCGCGTCTATGCGCCTTCGGACGGATGGTTCACGACCATCGCCCCGGGTCGCAAGAGTTACGAAGTCAACATCAAATCGTTTACGGAGAGCGCGCAGATGCGCGTCACCAGTAAGGACAACGCAGCCTTACAGGTCGAGATTTCATTGACGGCTTACACAGACCCCACAAAGGTCATGGAGTACGTGCGCAAGTACGGCTTCTCGGAAGAAGAAAGACATCGCCGCCGCAACGAGATTTTGAAAGGTCTCGTGCAAACGGAAGCGCGCAATGCTTTCGCCGATTACGGGGCTTACGAGATTTACGCCAATCAGGAGCAGATTCAAAAACGCATCATCGAATCCCTGCGTCCACAGCTTGGCGGTCAACTTCAACTCATCACCGAATCCGTGCAGATCGGCAACCCCGATTTTCTAGACGACAGGGTAGAGGCAGCGGCCTCCGGCGTCGTCGCCAACGAGAAACAAAAGCAGGCTGAAGAAGCGCGCCTCGAAGCCGCGAAGGTCGCCGCACAGACCAAGCAGATCGAAGCGCAGACCTATGCCAATCCCGCTTTGCTGGAAATCAAAAAGCTTGAGCTACAGCTTGACATCGAGCGCGCACGCGCCGACGGCATCAAGAACCATCAGGGCGCACTGACCATCATGTACGGCAATCCCGGCGTGCAGATGCAGGTTCCCACGGGGAGGTAATCAAGGCAAAAGTAAAAAGGTAAAAGGCAAAAGTGAAGAAGAAGCGGCAATCGCTCGTTTCTTCACTTTTGCCTTTTACCTTTAATGCAAGACCGCCGCGAGTGGGAGTTCGCGGCGGCCTCTCCGCACTGTCCGCCCCTTGCGGCCAAGAGCAGACGTGCGGCAGAGCGCGTCACCCCAACACGCTCCCTGACAAACGCTTTCACCGATAGATAAGTCTTTCGTGAGGTCATAGGAAAGAGATGCGCGCTCTGCTATCATGGCGCGCACGTTCTAGTCTTTGAAAACACAGCAACGGCCAAATGCGTAGCTCACGCCTCAACCTCAAAGAAGAGTAATGAGCATCGCCGTGCGAGATGAAAGGTTATGTCTCACGGCGAAGCGAATGCGCAGATGTATTTTAGGGACGTACATCCCTAAAAGCAAGGCTGAAATAGGAGCTTGCGTATCAGGAGGGCATATCTCTTGATGCAGGCCAAGCGTCAGCCACAGCCGAAAAGGAAGAAACCTGACCGTCTCGCCTCAAAGCTATTGGAGATACGCACGCGGCTTGAATTATCTCAAGGCGGGATGCTCAAGCGTTTGGGAGTAGAGGACGAACTTGAACGTGACTACATCTCGAAGTATGAACGCGGAGTGCTTGAGCCGCCCCTGTATGTGCTTTTGGCTTATGCACGAACAGTAAGGATTTCAACGGATGTATTGATTGATGATGAAATGGATTTGCCCGTGAAGTTGAAAAAGTAGAGCTAGAGGACTATTCCACGCTAAAATTATAACGAGGTATGCAGATGGGTAAATTAATAGCTTTTGGTTGGTACGGAGGTAAGTACAGCCATCTTGATTGGCTTTTGCCTTTACTGCCGAAGGCTACGCATTACTGTGAACCGTTCGGTGGCTCTGCGGCTGTATTGATTAACCGTGAGCCATCACCTGTAGAGACGTACAACGACATTCACGGCGAAGTGGTGAACTTCTTTCGCGTACTGCGGGAACAAAAGGATGCGCTGGTTGAAGCCATCGGACTAACACCGTTCTCTCGCGCTGAGTTTGAAGCTGCCATCAAAGAGACAACAGAAGGAGTGACAGAATTAGAGCGAGCACGACGCTTTTATGTTCTCGCCAGACAAGTCAGAACCGGCTTGGCGCAAAAAGCAAGCTCAGGACGTTGGGCGCACTGTTTGTTGACAAGCCGCGCAGGCATGGCTGGTGCGGTCTCTCGTTGGCTCGGCGCTGTGGAAGACTTGCCCTTAATTGCTCAAAGATTACTTCGCGTGCAGATAGAGAACGAGCCTGCTATCGAAGTTATTAAGCGCTACGATAGCGCGGAAACACTTTTCTATTGTGACCCGCCTTACCCGCACGGCTCGCGCGGCGACTCGAACGCTTACGCAAATGAAATGAGTGATGAACAGCACAAAGAGCTTGCCAAAGTTCTCAGAGACGTGAAAGGCAAAGTGGCTCTCTCCGGCTATCACTGTAAGCTGATGGAGCAGCTTTACGGAGACTGGCAGCAGGTTGAGTCTAAAGAGAAAATAACTCATTCTGTGAAGACCATGCGCAAAGAAGTTCTTTGGATTAACTATCGGCTAGAGGGAAAAGCGGAATGCCAACCAAACGCCCGCCAGCGTCGCCAAGATCACCGACAAGCATCCTTGATTTAGCGTACGAGCGAGCGTCGAAGAGTATTGACAAGCCCTTAGTCCGGGCTTCGCGCGCCGTAAGTGATATTGAGTTTGTTGGTCGTTGCTCTAATCAAGCCGGAACGCGCTTTCTTTTAGCGTGTTTAGTGGCTAAGCTCTCAAATCCGGAGCTTGATATTCGCAAGCCATATACTGAAATCGGCGGCATCGGAATTTACTCAGGCCGTCACTATGATGAGACATACGTTGCCCCATTCGCGTTCAAACACAGCTTGCCTGTTAATCCGACAACTAGCTTTCTTACTCCTGCCTTTAGAACAAACAAAACCATTATCGAGCCGGGTGTTCAGCTTGTTGGTCGGCCTAAGCAGCTATACGTCGTTATTATTGATCTGATAACTGCAATCTACGACGGAACGCTTAAAGCTGAAAACGTACTGGCCGAAATCATCCGTTGGCTCTTAATCATTCGAGAAGAACGAAAGCAACGCATCAAGACGCTAGTCGCTTCACTGAAGGGCACCGCGCGAGATTCTGCTTTGCCGGCAGAGAGCATCGTAACGCTGATAACGCAGCACATGGCCTTGCCGAAGTCTGCCCGTTTGCCAGTGCTGGTAGTTGCTGCCGCGTATATGGCGGCGCAGGAGCATCTAGGTGAACGACATTTGCCGCTGCAAGGTCATAACGCGGCAGACAAGCAGACCGGAGCGCTTGGTGATGTCGAGATAGCTTTAAAAGATGAGACCGATATTGTCACCGTCTATGAGATGAAGGCGAAGCGCGTTACGCTCGAAGATATTGAGATTGCTATGCAGAAGCTCGCCGCTACTTCACCGGCGATTGATAACTACATTTTTATTACAACTGACAAAGTTGATGAAGAGGTCAAAGAATACGCTGCCAGCATGCACGCGAGAATAGGCGTTGAATTTGTCGTGCTCGATTGCCTCGGTTTTGTTCGGCACTTTTTACACTTGTTTTATCGAATAAGAATGCAGTTTCTTGAAGCCTATCAATCGCTGTTAATGAACGAGCCGGATAGCGCGGTTAGCCCATCGCTGAAAGAGGCATTCCTTTCTCTTCGACTCGCAACAGAGACAGGAGTTACATAGGGGCTTGAAAATCAAGATTCAGAAATAAGAGAGACTGACTAAGCCACATCTTTCTCGCAAACACGACAAAGTTTTCCACAGGTTTTTCCACAGCCATACTAACGGCATACGCTTTGATGCTTGACCCTCTTGACAGGTTTTTGTGTGCGTGTATAATCCGCATCCCTGTCGCGGCTCTCACGGGAACGCGACCGGCGTGGGGAGAGGCGAACGGTGCGGTGACGCGCCGTTTGAGAGCAACAGCAGGCGGATTTGAGGTTGCTATTGACGCCCCGCGCCGAAGCCGAAAGGCTTGCTAAGGAAGGGTTGAAAAAACTTTTCCTGAGCGCCCGGATAAAAACGGGTGGCGCTTCGAGGACTTGATCAGCCTCTGAAGGAGCACAGTCGTTCAACGCAAGTTGAGCCTCGTTCGCCGGAGTCGTAACCGGCGGTGGAGGAAAAGCCACCACAACAAAAACCAATAGGCGCATGTTCGCGAGAACATAAACGGTTCGTGCAAACGAACCGGCGCTGACCGGGGATGAGCCGACCGCCGGCACATGCTTCGGGATACAAACAACGGCGATTGCTCCGCGTGTACATGCAGCAGTTGCCGGGTTCCCCTGAATCGTTTCGACGGTTCATCGGAATTAAGAGGATGCGCCGCGCTCACTAGTTGGGATGCGGCGCATTCTCGTTTTTAAATCGAGAGATAAATAAAAGAGTTTCACGCAAAGGCGCAAGGAAGTAAAAGCAGAAGACGCAAAGAAAACTATTGAGCGCTTTCTTTGCGCCTTCTGCTTTTCTTAGCGTCTTTGCGTGAAACAATTTTTTTCAAGAACCCAACTTGATTATTTCATCACGCAACTTGCGATGCTTCTGAAGCAGCCGCAAATAACGCGACTCTTCCGCTCCGGCCTTCGCGCGGATGATGCGTGTGACAGCTTGCTTCTCATCCTTTGTCCAACGCGCGAGATTTGGAATGAGAGATAAGACGAGCGCGAGATTTTCAAAAGCGCGCCGCTCGGTTTCTTTCCACTGGGACGCCTTCACGCCAAGCGCCCGCTCGACAGAGGCCGCAGATGCGCGCCGCATCTTCAATGCATCGCCGCCGAAACTGCTCGCCATTCGCTGCTGAATTTTTAGCCCTAGATTGCGTATCTGAAACTTATCCCAACTGCTGCGCGTCGCGGGCTGCGTCTCAAACAGCATGTGCCCCACGGCCATCTGCCGCAAAATCTTCGCGTTCGTGCGATAGGCTTTGCGCGTCGCGATTTTTTCTTCTTCCGCGCGCACCAGCTTGTCTATCTCTGAGCGCACGGGGCGAAAGCCCAGCTTGCGATAGAACCAGAACGCGCCGGACTCGATGCCCTCTTCGTTCTCAAAGCCTATCTGGTACGGGTCAATCGAGAAGGCCGTGACGCCCAGCAGTTGGCGAAACATACGCATGACGCGCCCGTAGAGCCACGCGGATTCGCCATCGCGAAAGGTGTAATAAACGTTGATGCCTGTCTCAATGCGCTCAAACAGCGAAATGCCTTCGGTATAGCCGATAGGCACGCCGTTCTTGACTATCAGCGCAGAATGATACGTGCGCAGCGGCAGGCGATGCTCCGCCCCGACGCCGCACACAAAAAATTCCACGCCGCGCCCCGCCTCCGCACGCACGACACGCGCAGGGTCGCCGTAGGTAAAGCCGTGCAGCTCTCTGTAGCGAATCGTCGAAGTGTTGCGAATCATGTCGAGCGCTTTCGCCCCCTCGCGCCGCGAGAGTTTTTTGAGCGGCAGCGGCGGCGCGTTTACCTCCGCGATGAGCGAGACCTCGCGGCGCGTGAGCAGGGGCTGGTCGTGATAAAAAATTTCGCTTACCTTGCGCTTCATCCCCGTGCGCGTCACCGAAAAGTCACGCGGCTGCCAAATGATATAAAGCTTAAGCGAATCGTAAAGCTCCGCCTTCTCACGCTCAGGCACACGCAAGCTCTCAAAGCGGCGCATGAGCCATGTTAGCTCACGCTCGTTGCGGCTTCTCGCGGCGCGCAGCCATGCTGTGTAGGGAATGTTCGCTTCGACCAGCGATTCTTCTTCCAGCAGCGGAACGAAGCGCGGCAAGGTTTCGCCGAGACGCGCCCCGTCCTCGTAACCCTCCCAATCAATCGTCACCTCGGACGGATGACGCGCAGCCAGCCAGCGCGCCACCGGATAGCTGAAAATTGCCGTCAGAGAAGTCCCTGCGATGCCGGAAACTTCCGGGTCTGCGAACAGGGAAAGGTCTGCATCCATGCTTTGCAGCGACAACACACGTCGCGCAAAAGTTTTAAGCATCGCTTCCACCTGCCTGAGCAGGCGCGGACTCTGCGGATAGGCGCGCATGAAAAGCAGCATTTCGTGAAATCGTATGAGCGCGCTCGCGTCCGTAAACTTTCGTTTGTTGAGCTCGGCCAGCACGTTTGACAGACGCGCTTCTGCGCTTGCGCCGGATGGACGCTTTAATTCTTCGAGGCGGTCGAGCAGGCGTGCGAGCGTTTGAGAAGACACAAGGGTTGATTGATCGCGGGCAAGTTGGTAGAGCGCATAGCTTCTATGCCAAGTAGAGGCTCGAAGTCAACCCGGTTTCGCTGAATGCCAAGCGAAAAAAAGGACTGGAGCCTAACTTTTAAGCCAGGCTCCAGTCCTCTTTAGTTTTACTCCTTAACTAAAACGCCTGCGTTAAGGAAGGTAAGCTTCGGGCACGGATGCGTCGCCGTTCTGGCCGAAGGTCTGAATGAGCAGCGAGTTGTTCGAGCTGAGCTTCATCGTCCAGCTTCCGTCTGCGGGGCGGAACACCGTCACGTCAGCCTTGCCGTCACCGTCGTAATCGCCCGGTGATGCTTGGTCTGTTGACAGACCCCATTGGAGCTGCTGGAATCCGGCAGTGCTGCGTTGGATGTACCATGTGAAAAGTCCGCCGCTCGCACGCGCCACAGCCAGATCAGTCCTGCCGTCGCCGTCGTAGTCCGCCGGAACCAGTGTGTCGCCTGCGAGACCGAACGATTGCGCCGTTGCGCCGCCGGTGGTTCGCAATTGATACCAGACGCCGTTGCGGAACACCGCAAAGTCAGCGAGCGCGTCGGTGTCGTAGTTTCCGGCCACCGGAATGTCTCCGTTGGTTCCGAACGTTTGCGTGAGCGCCGTGCCGTTCGAACTGCGCAGGACATACCATGTGCCGCTCGCGGGACGCCACACAGCCACGTCCGTCTTCTGGTCGCCGTCATAGTCCGCGGGGACTGGAATGTCGTTGGACGCCGCGCCCCAAGACACTGTCAGAGCGCCCGCTGTGCTGCGCTGGATGTACCAGACGCCGTTGCGATAGACAGCATAGTCTGTCTTTGCGTCGCCGTCATAATCGCCGGGGACGAGACGGTCTGACGCCAGACCCCACGAGAATGAGTTGAATCCGGCAGTGCTGCGATTGACCATCCACGCTCCGTTGCGGAAGATCGAAAGGTCTGACCGGCCATCGCCGTCAAAGTCTGCGATCTTGGCGAGCAACGCGCCTGTGATCGTAAAGTTAGCATCCGAGATGTCGAAGAAGATGTTGCCAATCGCTTCGATTTTGATGCGGCAAGTGGTCGTGTTCGGAAGGACGGGAATCGCAACGCTTTCCGATCCGTCATTCGCCGTCGAGGCCGACAGCACCGTCGGGAACGTCTGTCCGCCGTCAGTCGAGAGCGAGATCTTCACGTTCGCCACGCTGAACGGTGCGGCGGTCGTGCCTGCCACGTCCCACGTCACATTGTGATTGCCGCCGCCCAG
>JACMLC010000722.1 GCA_014379795.1 Pyrinomonadaceae bacterium | reverse complement strand
CTCATGGTTTCCCGCCTGTGCCTTGGCCGGGTTATTCCTTTTCATCAACCTGAACGGTAAGACAATCTGTTCTGCCATCTCAAGTTTCACCTCTTCAAGGGAACTCCAAAATCTTAGATGTGCGCTGCAAGGGATTGGGTGGCTTGTTCAAGCTGCGAGCAATTGAACGCCTCCGGGGATGCCGAGCGAGGCGAATTGTCAAACTATTTTATAAACGCACGGCGTTAATTCGGGGTGAAGCAAGTATGGAAGAAATGTTAATTTTTCAATCTCAATGCTGAAAGACAAATCATCTCTTTGCGTGCCTTTGCGTCTTCACTCTTTGCGCTCTCTGCGTTAAAAATCACTTAACCGCAAAGACCGCAAAGATGAAAGACGCAAAGATCGCAGAGAGAAAGAACTCACTACTTTTGATGAAGCTTTTTCAGAGTGGAAGCCTGAGCCGTGCTTCGCAGCCGGTTTGTTCGCTGCGATTTTTCAGGGTAAGTGTGCCGCCATGCGCTTCGGCAATCTGGCGGCTGAGGACGAGGCCGATGCCCGTCCCGCCCGGTTTGGTGGTAAAGAACGGGACGAACAGATTGCCTGTGTTCGAGAGGCCGTGCCCTTCGTCTTCGATCCACACGTCGAGATGCGTCGCATTTTTGTTCCAACCCACACGGACGCCGCCGCCAGTTTCGAGCGCGGCATCAACGGCATTGCGCAGCAGGTTGATAAAGAGTTGCTCCAACTGATCCGCATCGGCTTGAACCGTTAGCTCGGGGCCGCGCGTGAGCTTGATGGGCAGACGTTTTTCCAGTCCCGCGATGCGCTCAACGAGCGCGCCTAAATTGACGGCCTGAAGACGCGGCGCGGGTAGCCTCGCCAGTCGCGCGTAGGCTTCCATAAAACGCCCCAAGCCTTCGGCGCGCGTCGAGATGATAGTGAGGCCGCGCTGCATATCTTCGCGCCAATCCGTGGGCGCAGGTTCTTTGAGCAGAAGCTGGCGCAGGCTCGCCGCTAAGGATTGAATCGGAGCCAGAGAGTTATTCAGCTCATGCCCCAGGACTCTGACCAGACGCTGCCACGCCAGCCTTTCTTCTTCACGAAGAGGCTGGCTGAGGTCTGTGAGGACTAGAAGCTGGTGCGGCAAACCGCGCTCGCGGAACGTGCTGCGGCGCACGCCCCAGCGTCCCATTCCGCCCGGAAAAGTCATCTGCGCAGTGTGCGTCGCCTCGCCCGTCAGACACACAGCCAGATTTAATTCGGCGGCGCTCCGTCCAAGGATTCGTTCGGAGGGCTGCGCGAGCAGGCGTTCGCCCGCGCGATTGACAAGGCGCAAACGCTGCTCACTGTCAAAAGCAAAGACGGCGACATTTATTTCCGCCATCACAGTGCGCAGGAGCGTCGTCGCTTCGAGCGCTCCCAAACGCTGTTCGCGCAAGGTCTCGCCCAGCTCGTTAATCTCCGACATCACTTCGCCAAGCGCATCCACACGCGTAGCCCCGCGCGCACGAATCGAATAATCGCCTTCGCGCAAAGCTGCCAGCAGATTCGCGATTGTCTGCAACGGCCTCGACACGCGATTCTTCAACATCAAAGCGAAGCCCAGCCACGAAGCCAGCACGAGGAGCGTGAGCGTCACCTGTAACTTAACGCTGTAATCGCCGCTCCATAACAACACAAGCGCGACCACCGCGCCCGGCAGCCCCGTCATCAGGGCTGTTAAAAGCACACGCGATTCGTGGCTCAGCGATGCGCGCCGCTTGCCCGCAACCCGACGACTCGCCAAAGCCTGCGCCGCCATTTCGTTTTTCGATTCTTCCTTCAGCACTTCCGTTTCAAAGTCCGTACTTTTGCAGACGACGATAAAGCGCGCTGCGGCTGAGGCCCAGTGCCTGCGCGGCGCGGTTCACATTGCCGTCAAAGCGCGCGAGCGTTTTTCGGATGAGAAAGCTTTCGACTTCTTCGAGGCTCATGTCTTCGAGACGCCGCGCGCCGTCCGCGCCCGGGCGCAAGCCCAAATCGCTTTCGCGTATCAGAGAGCCGGGCGTCATCAACACCGCGCGCTCGATGGCGTGATCCAGCTCGCGCACATTTCCCGGCCACGCGTGTTCTTCAAGCGTGCGCGTCGCAGCCGTCTCGAACCCTTCCAGATTTTTACGGTAACGTTGCGCGTGCTGGTGTAGGAAATGTGTAGCGAGAAGCTTTACGTCTTCACGACGCTCGCGCAAGGGAGGCAACCTGATTTCGACCGTGTTGAGACGAAAGAGCAAATCCTGACGAAAGCGTCCCGCAGCCACCTCTTCATTGATGTCGGCATTGGTCGCAGACAATGTTCGCACGTTGACGCGCCGCGTCTTTGAAGAGCCGACACGCTCGAACTCTCCTGTCTGAAGCACGCGCAAAAGTTTCGGCTGCAAACTGAGCGGCACGTTTGCAATCTCGTCAAGAAAGAGCGTCCCGCCGTCCGCCAGCTCAAACCTCCCTGCGCGATCCACTTTCGCGTCCGTGAAAGCTCCTTTGACATGGCCGAACAATTCGCTTTCAAAGATGCCTTCCGAAAGCCCGCCCGCGTTGACCGTCAGGAGCGGCTGCGCGGCGCGACCGGACGCGGCATGCAACATTCGCGCGACGACATCTTTGCCCGTTCCATTCTCGCCCGTAATCAGCACGTTGGCGTCGGACGGCGCGATGCGCGCGATCATTTCCAAAACGGGCTGCATGGCCTTTGATTCGGCTATCAGAGTCGGGCGCGGGCTGGCGCGCAGTAAACGGTTTTCCGCTTCGAGGCGTTGACCCTTGCGTAGCGCTTGCCCCAGCTCAATCTGCGTGCGTAGGATTGACAGAAGGCGCTCGTTCGTCCACGGCTTCTGCACAAAATCGCGCGCGCCCCTGCGCATCGCTTCGACCGCCAGCTCGACGCTGCCCCACGCCGTCATCACTACCACCGGCAGCTCTGCATCCACCGCGCGGATGCTCGCCAGCAAATCAAGCCCCTCCTGCCCAGACGTAGTGTCGCGCGCATAGTTGAGGTCAATCAGGACGACATCAAAATCAGTTGTCTCTAAAGTTTTTAAGACCGCCGCCGGAGAGCTTACCGTCTCCGCCGCGTAGCCTTCGCCCT
>JACMLC010000721.1 GCA_014379795.1 Pyrinomonadaceae bacterium | reverse complement strand
GTGATTGAGTTCATTGCGGCTGGGACTAGCCCGCAGCATGTCATTGCTTTTCGCCCGTCTGAGGAAGCTAGAGCGCGAGTCGCGGATTTAATCTTTCGAGAAAAGACTGAAGGGCTATCGGCAGAGGAAACGTCTGAGCTAAACCACTATTTGCAAGTCGAACACTTGATGCGCTTGGCGAAGGCTCGCGCTCATCGTTATCTGGCAAATGAGTAGATGGGTAAGCGCACAGTTGCGCCAGACGGTAACTATCCGCGCAGACTTTCTGTGCGAGTATTGCTTGGTTGCTGAAGAAAATACTTTTTACGGTTGCGAAGTTGATCACATTATCAGCGTGAAGCATGGCGGTTCGTCAGAGGTCGATAATCTGGCTTATGCTTGCGCAATCTGCAACCGCTACAAAGGCAGCGACATCGGCTCAATTTTTTGGGCCACAGGCGAATTCAGCCGCTTTTTCAATCCGCGCACCGACCGTTGGGCGGAACACTTTCAGTTGGAGCAGGAGTTCATTAAGCCGCTGACCATCATCGGAGAAGTCACGGCTCGCATCCTTGAGTTCAACGATAGCGCACGGCTCCATGAACGAGAAGAGATGATACGTTTCGGCAAATACCCGAATGAAGTGGCGCTCGCGCGCATGATGAGATAAGAAGTCGTGAGTGTTCTCTAAATGCGTGATTCTTGCACGCGAGAGCGCATAGCTGAATGGTCTAACGGTGCCCAACAAGTCATTCCATCTGACCGCGAAGACACCATCAGAATTATCTCTTTGCGAAAGGCACTAAAACATGAGCGCAAGAAATTTAAAGAAGCCCTCAGAGACGGATTGGGCGCGGATTGATAGCATGACGGATGAAGAGATTGACACCTCGGATATTCCGCCATTGGATGATGAGTTTTTTGCTAAGGCGCAGTGGCGGATGCCGAAGAGAAAAACCGCTGTCACCTTGAGCGTTGACGATGATGTGCTGAAATGGTTTGAGGCGCAGGGGGCAGAATTCCAACAGCGGATTAACGCGGCATTGCGAATCTATGCAGAAGCCCATCAGGAATAGAATCAATCGCTAAACTACTCGCGCCATCTCACAACTCATCGAACCCGATGCCTCGATAGCATTCATTATCATGACGCAAATTAGAAAAGCTGTGCCGGGTGACTTGGAGGCGATAAATTCTTTTGACATCTTCTCTGGCGATAGAAGCTTGGACATAGAGCGGGGCGAGTGCTTCGTCGCGGTTGAAGAAGAGCAAGTCGCAGGCTTCGTCGTCTTCAATCATTCTTTCTACCTCAGGCCGTTCATACAGTTTCTTTGTGTCGCAACGGAGTTTCGCAGGCGGAGTCTTGCCGACAAGTTATTGGAGTACGTTGAGGGCATCTGCGACGGGGACAGGCTCTTTACCTCGACGGAGAGCGACAACCTGCCGATGCTGAAATTGTTTGACCGCAGGGGCTACCGCGTGTCGGGCATCATCGAAAACATACAGGAGCGTGCAGAGGTCGTCTTCTGCAAGGATGTCGAGCGTTGAGCAGCGTTCGGCTACTCGCACTTTCATGTGCGGATTAACTATAATGCCGGTCTGAACGAGAGTTGATTGGAGATTTACATGAGTCGAACATTGACGATTTCGGATGAGCTTTATACCCGCTTAGAAAAAGAGGCGCAAATGCGCGGCCTCAGCATCGAGCTTTTAATTGAAGAGTGGGAGCGAAGCGAAGCGAATCTTCTTCAGCGCAAAGATGTAGTACGTGGAATTGATGCGCTCCGTGAGCATCTGCTTTCCAAGCATGGTGAAATGCCTGACAGTTCAGACTTAGTTCGTGAAGACCGGGCACGCTAATGGACAATTTAGTCGTAGATAGTAGCGTGGCGGTAAAATGGTTTGTCGTTGAACCGTATTCTACTGAAGCTTGCCGGATTCTTGACGCTTATCAAAATGGATTGCTCTCTTTTCTTGCGCCGGATTTAATCAACGCTGAATTTGGCAATATCATCTGGAAGAAACACCTTTTTCAGGGATTGGCCGCTTCTGATGCTCAAGATATTTTGGATAAGATGCAAAACCTTCATCCTGATCTTGGCGAGCTGCGCAGCACACACCGCCCCGCCATCTTCGGCATTCTGCTTTTTGGTCTGGTTCTCATTCCCTTTATCTTGGTAGTCATAGCAAGCGTTTTCTTTACATTCAATACGTTCGTTTCCTTGTTTACGGAAAACAAGGGAAGCCTTTTCGATGCGGTCGGGAAATTTTTGATTTGTCTGGTTGCTCCATCGCTGATTTTAACGCTGGCTGGAGGTTTCTGGCTCAGCGATGTTCGGAAATGGCTCAAGACCAGAACCGTGAAGCTGAGAATTTATCAAAACGGTTTTACCTACGAGAGCCAAGGTCAGACGCAAGCCTGCCGGTGGAGCGAAATCAAAAACATCAATTTCAGATTTATAGAGATCAGCAGCAAAGTCGTGCCGCGTAGAAAAGTGAAGGTGATTCGCTCCGTTGATAAAACAGACGGCCAAGTGATAAATATCGCGGAGACGCTGAACCTGATAAAAATTACAGAGATCATCAAATCTGCGAGCGGTAAGTAGCAAAGTCATATTTGAATCAAGGCCGCGCGCCGTCTCATCTCCCGCGCTATGCGTTGGGCGTTGCGCGCGGCGGCTTGAACGTTCCTTTCGTATCCCTCATCATCGCATTCATGCGCTCAGTCATCGTCGGCACAGCCGGGCATATAGATCACGGAAAAACCGCCTTAGTGCGCGCTCTGACGGGCGTGGACGCGGATCGCCTGCCGGAAGAGAAGCGGCGGGGCATCACTATTGATTTGGGGTTCGCGGAGCTTGAGCTGGGCGACGTGCGCTTAGGGTTTGTAGACGTGCCGGGTCACGAGCGTTTTGTTAAGAACATGCTCGCGGGCGCGCACGGCATAGACTTGGTCGCGCTGGTCATCGCGGCGGACGAAGGAGTGATGCCGCAAACGCGCGAGCATTTCGACATCTGTCGCCTGCTCGGTATCAAGCACGGTCTCGTCGTCATCACCAAAACAGATACAGTTGATGAAGAATTGCTGGAACTCGTGCGAGCCGAAGCGGAAGAGCTAATCTCCGGCTCGTTTCTGGAAGGCGCGCCCTTTGTCGCTGTCAGCGCGCGAACGGGCGCAAAGGTAGAAGAATTAAAAGAGACTCTGCGCGCCATAGCCCTCAACGTTCCTGCGCGCTCATCCGAGACAGTCGCGCGCCTGCCTGTAGATCGCGCGTTTACGATGCGCGGTTTCGGAGCGGTCGTGACGGGCACGCTCGTCGCCGGGAACATCTCGGAAGGCGACGAGATGGAGCTGCTGCCCGCGAGGCTTCATGTCCGCGTGCGCGGTTTGCAGGTTCACGGCCAAACGGTTAAGCGCGCGGAGGCAGGACAACGCACAGCCGTCAATCTGGGCGGTGTTGACGCTGCCGCAATCGAACGGGGCATGACGCTCGCGCCCGCCGGACGCCTGCATCCCACACAAATCATAGACGCGCAAGTTGAAGTGCTTGAAGGTGCGCCGCGCGCTTTGCGCTCGCGTGCGCGCGTGCGTGTTCATGCGGGCGCAGCGGAAATCTTGGCGCGCGTGCGTGTGCTTGAAGACGGCGGCGAGATCGCGCCGGGCGCGCAGGGCTTTGTGCAGCTCAGGCTGGAATCGCCCATCGTCGCGGTGCCGGGAGAGCGTTTTATCCTGCGCTCGTATTCTCCCTCGCGCACGATTGCGGGCGGGCGCGTGCTGGACGCTTTTGCTTTAAAACATCGCGGGCGCGAGGCGTCCCTTGCGCGTGCGCGGCTCGCGGCTTTGATGGAAGCAGACAGAGCCGCGCAGCTCGCGCTTTTTGCAGAGACGGTTGGAGTCGCCGGTCTGCGCCGCTCAGAGCTTGCGGCGCGCACGGGCTGGCGCGATGAAGTTTTGCAGGAAGCTGTGAATGAAGCTCTGAAACGCGGCGCAGTGGTTGAGGCCGAAGGCGTTTACGTTGGACGCGCCGCATTTGATTCGCTGATGCGTGCGGCACAGGATGAAGTCGCAAAGCATCACCTGCGCGAACCGCTCGCGCGCGGCCTCCTGCGCGAGACTTTGCGCGAGCGGCATTTCGCGCACACTCCGCCGGAAATCTTTCGCGCTTGTCTGGCGCATCTGGAACAGGGCGGCGCGCTCGTGATTGATAAAGATGTCGTGCGCGCAGCCACACATGCTCCAACGCTTTCGCCTGAAGATGCAGCGCTCAAAGAACAGCTTGAGAAAGTTTACAAGGATGCCGCTCTGGCCGCCCCGACCTTTGAAGAGGCTTTAGAGAAAGCGGGAACAGCACGCGTCCCGCGCGAGCACGGGCGCAAGGTGTTGCAGCTCTTGATTGACGAAGGCGCGCTGGTGCGTGTCAGCGGCGATCTCTTTTTTCATCGCGGCGCGCTCGACCTCTTGCTCAAACAACTGCGCGAGTATGCAAGCGCGCACGAGCCTCAGCGTTTGATTGACGTTGCCACCTTCAAAGACCTCGCGGGCGTCTCGCGCAAGTACGCGATTCCGCTTCTCGAATACCTTGACCGCGAGCGCATCACACGCCGCGCAGGCGACAAACGGGTAATACTGTAAGGCAAAAGTAAAAAGGTAAAAGGTAAAAGTGAAGACAAAAGACATTCAGGAGCGAACATTCGATTTTGCAGTTCGGATAGTGAAGCTCTGTCAGCGCTTGGATGAACAGCCCGGAACCGGGCGGACACTTGGCAGGCAATTGATACGTGCCGGAACTTCAATCGGCGCTAATGTCGAAGAGGCGCAAGCCGGACAAAGCAAGGCAGACTTTATCAGTAAATATGCGATTGCCTTGAAAGAGGCACGCGAAACTGTTTTCTGGTTACGCCTGCTTGCCGCAACAGACATCCTGCCCGCCGTCCGGCTCTCTGATTTACAGGTCGAGGCCGAGGAGTTAACACGGATTATCGGCGCCATCATCGTCTCTGCAAAAAGCTCAAAATAAAAGATTTTCTCTTACTTTTACCTTTTACCTTTTTACTTTTGCCTTGCGTTAGCCTTGCTCTGGCGGTAACATAACGGTTGTTTCAACACCTAAGCAGTCTCTGGGCAGCTAATACATTTACCCGACAGTTCTCTTCCAAGCTTTAGTATGTGCATGACTGGCTTTTTTTAAGCAGGTAAAGCCATTATTTTTGGACATCAAACGGACGCTGGAGGTCGAAGACATGAAGATCCTGGACATTCTGATGTGGGTT
>JACMLC010000720.1 GCA_014379795.1 Pyrinomonadaceae bacterium | reverse complement strand
CGTAACAAGCGCGGCGGCGCGGGTCAGGAAGTTCTACAGTAAGGCTCTACAGTGGGCCTGAAATAATCGCGGGCTTTTCTGAACGCTTAAACTTTTGCCAACGGTGAGCGTGAAGCGTGGATGCCAAAGACATCCCGCTTCACGCTCGCTGTTGTTTGACATACAGCATTCCTCCGTGTGAAGAAGTAAGCCGTCAATGGATGAAACGGAGAACAAAGCGGACGACGCCGACGGCAACATAACTTCTCAAACAGCCGTTCCAGTGACCCCGTTGGAAGTGAGCGATAATGAGTTAATCGCTTCCATCCTGGCCGGAGACGAGACTGCCTTTGAGCTTTTATTCAATCGTTACCGTCTACAGGTCGGGCGCGTCGCCGCGCGTTTCTTCCATCGCCGCGAACAGGTCGAAGAGATCGTGCAGGAAAGTTTTATCAAAGCTTACTTTGCGCTCAAAGATTACAGCGGCAGAAACGAGAAATCCTTCGCCGCATGGCTCACGCGAATCGCCATCAATACCTGTTACGACGAGCTGCGGCGCGCCAAGCGTCAACCGGAAACCACGCACAGCGATTTGAGCGAAGCGGAAACAGCATGGCTCGAATCAAAATTGCGCGCAGAAGATTACGAGTCCGGTATTGAATCCGCGACCGTCTCGCGCGATCTGGCGGGAAAACTTCTCGCACGCTTGGGAGCGGAAGACCGTCTTGTCTTGACGTTGCTTAATGCGGAAGAATTGTCTGTCGCAGAGATTGCGGATATGACCGGCTGGTCAATGGCTAAAGTAAAAGTGCGCGCACACAGGGCACGCGCCGTGCTGCGCAAAGCTTTGCGAAAATTGTTGTAACCGGAGGGTTAAGAATCAACGTCTAACCTGTGCAGGCTTTTAGAGAGCGCACAGCAACCAGAGCAGATATGTTTTCAGATAAGAAACAGCAAAAGCTAACCGAACGGCTCGCTCAACTTGAGCGCGAGGGTCTGCTTGATGCGCGTCTGGATGAAATCGGGCGCGACCTGACGCATGCCGCTCAGATGAGCGAAGAGGAAACTGCTGCTGCCGTCTCGTCGCCGTTTCTCTACACGCGGATCAGCGCGCGCATCTCTTCGCAAGAGCGTGAGGCTGGCGAACGGAATGGCTGGCGGGCAATGCTTTTGACGGCGTGGCGACCGCTCGCCGCGATGGCCTTGACGGCGATTATTGCCGCCGCGCTCTTTCTGTTCTCCGCGATGTCAGGAACGTCCGGCGTTGTGCTTTCAACGGGCGAAGACGATTCACTAGCCACAGGCGAGCCGAGATTTGACCGCATCGTTTTCACAGGCGGCGAGGCCATGTCGAATGACGAAGTGCTGGCGACGATTATGAACGAAACGGAAGTGCCGAGATGAGTATGCAAGGCAGAACGCGTGTCAAAGTTTGGCTGGTGCTGATCGGAGTCTTTCTGCTCGGCGGCGTGACGGGCGCAGCCCTCGATGCGGTCTACCGGATGCGTACCAGCGCGGTGGACAGCAAGCCCGGTGAGCGCCATGCCAGATACTTTGAGAAGATGCAGCGAGAGCTGAGTCTCAATGAAGAACAGTCTGCGAAAATTAAAACTATTCTCAATGACGCGCGCACAGAATATCGCGCGCTCAGGGATGAAGCGCGCCCGCGTTATGACGCTATCAGGCAGAAAGAGCGCGAGCGCATTCGCGGCGTGCTGAACCCGGAGCAACAGCAAAAATTTGACCAGATGACTGCGCGCAAGGATGCCGAGCGAGCAAAGCACGACCGCGATGGACGCTAGACACGCGAATGGCTTCGATAATACGAGAGCGGTTTTAAGAGGGACGCACATTTTCGCAAGCTCAGAGGGATGGCTCCGTGATAATGCGCTGGAAGTATTGCTTTCCGCATCGAACCGAACGCGAGCTTGAGCATCTAAAGCGATTCCCCCCAAATGCTAATCAAGTAAAACGATTCCCCCGAAATGCTAATCAAGGTGGATATGTTTATCTCTCCTCTCTGTAATAATTTCAAACTCTTCGTTCGGGGATTGCGCTCGCGCGTTGGCTTGTCATCTCAACACGCCTGTTGTTTGCTGACCTTCTGAGCCTGCCGCTCGCCGTGCCATTCGCTCTGCTCTCGCAGTGGATTACGGGCGACACGCTCAATCTTTATTCCGCGCTCGGCATCCTCGTCCTCTTCGGCGTCGTCAAGAAAAATTCCATCTTGCAGGTGGATCACATGAACAGCCTGCGCGCCAAAGGGATGGAGCGCGGCGCGGCGATTATGCAGGCGAACCGCGACCGCTTGAGGCCGATTTTGATGACGACGCTGGCGCTCGTGGCGGGCATGTTGCCGCTCGCGCTCGGCACGGGGCCGGGAGCCGAAGAAAGACGCTCCATCGCTGTCGTCGTCATCGGCGGACAATCTCTCTCGCTGCTGCTGACGCTGCTGGTGACGCCGGTTGCTTACTCTATCTTTGATGATTTCGCGGCGACCGCCTGGTGGCGTTCGATGGCAGGAAAGTTTACAGCCCTGACCCGACGCGCGGCGCATAGCGTGAGGGCTGCATTCGCAAGCTTATGCAAGCGCAAAACTGCTAAGGATGAGGCCGCGATTGAGCGCGAGGCGCATCGCAGAGTGAGCGAAGAGAGCGGCGACTGATGGCTCATATCAAGTTGAAAACAAAATAAGGAAAGAGATGGAACGCAAGCGGGGGCAAGCCCCTCTTCCCGACCGGCGAATTAATGTGGCTTTGTTGTCACAATACACATTTTCTCGCAGGTAAGGAAGGTGGGCTTTCCCCCGCTCGTGGTGATTTTGT
>JACMLC010000719.1 GCA_014379795.1 Pyrinomonadaceae bacterium | reverse complement strand
GCTCTTCGTTCGTGCGCGCGCTTGAAAGAAATTTCCGCGTCTCTTCCAGCTTGCCTTTCTCGGCGGCGGTCGCAAGGATTTGCTTGTCCAGCTCGGAGATCAACTGCTGGCGATTCGGCGAGTCCGCGACGCGTTCGTTGATGATTTGCCGCGCGCGGTCCGGCTTGCCCTCGTTGACCAGTTTGAAAGCGGCCTGCCGGTAATAAGACTCGCGCATGTGTGGAGTCGCTTTTTCGGCGGCGGCGAGGATTTCGTCAACTGTGCCGCTCTGCGTCAATTCGTTAAACTCTTGCCATGACTGGTACTCCGCCATCTCTGCGCCGGTCTCCGGCTCGCTCCTTCGCTTCAAGGCTTGCGCGCGTGCGGGAGCATACTTTTCAAGCTGCGGCATGATGGAGCGAATTTCTATGAATTGCTGCGTAAACTCGGGCGGCGCATTCAAAGCGGTCGAGGCGAGCAACTCAGCCAATTCGCGCAGGCTCTGCTCGCCGAGCAAAGGGGTCTTACTCTTCTCATCGCCGCTCGCTTTGGCCTGCTTCGTCTCGGTCGCCATCACGAAAATTCTGAAAGCGACGTTGCTGGCCTCTTGATTCTCTGCCAGCTTGGTTGTCTTGAGCTTGGTCAAAATATCGCTTGTCAATTTAGCGGCGGCCTCCGCGTCCTGCTTCTGAATCTCTGTGATCAGAGTGGGCAGGCTGTTAGAGAAGCCTTTGGCGAGACTCTTCTGCGCCATTTCGAGCGCCTGCGCGGGGTCATGCTTGGCGACGACTGCGGCGAGGCGGATTTCGAATTCTTCTTCGTTCTCCATCGCCGGAGCATCCGGATTTTTCTGCGAGGCTTGCGGGCGGGTCTCTGCCAACAGATCGCGCGCCAGTCGCGCGTCGTGCCGCGCCAGCGCGAATATCAACTTCTCGCGCATCTGTGCGCGCTCCATCTTTTGCCTGTAAGCGCGCGGCTGCTCTTCATCATCGGGCGCACTGAAAATCGCACGCAGGTCTGCGACCGCGTTTTTGAAGATCGTGCGCGCCCTTTGCTCATCGTGCTCCCAGAGCAAATCTGCGGCGGCAATCGAAGCGTAGAGACGATTTTCCGGAAGCGTCAGCCGCTCCGCATCTTTGACGACCGAATCGAGCAGCTCAAGCGCCTGCGCGGTCAGGTTTTTCTGCGCCTCTTCCTGCTGCGCTTTGGTGGGTTTCGTTTCCGTCTCCGGCGCGGCGGGCGTTTGGGCTACAACTGGCGTCGCAATCAAGAGCGCGATCAGAATTAAGAAAATGAATCGCTTTAAAAACATATTGAAAGAATCTCCGTGTAACTGAACGCGAGTCGGCGCGTCTTTTGCGGGTAATCTGGATGCTGGCTGGCAGCAGTCATGGAAAAGTTCGTGAATAGGGAGCTGAACAATCGCCTGCAAGCAAGTTCTCTGAGCAGTGAGCCTTGCACGGCGCGCGGGCATTGTAATTCAAGTTCAGGCTGATGCGCCACCCTCGCAGTCATGTATACTTATTCTGTGGATAATTTTAGAGACGTAAACAAAACCTGATGGAAAGCCACAGAGACACAGAGATGGAAAAGGTAAAAGGTAAAAGGCAAAAGGTAAAAGGTAGGAAGGCCGTCAAGCCCTCTTCTCTTTTACCTTTTTACTTTTACCTTTTGCCTTCCTCCGTGTCTCTGTGCCTCTGTGGCATATTTTGTTTGCCTCTCTCTTAACGTTGAGTCAGGACTTTCCGAGCGTGTTCGATCTTCAACCCGCGACATTTGATGAATTTTTGCACGAAGCCGGACGCGGCAACGTCGTGCCCATCGTGCGCAGCGTGCTGGCGGACTTACAGACGCCTGTCGGCGCGTTCCTGCGCATCGCGCATGATGCGCGCTATGCTTTCCTGCTCGAATCCGTAGAGGGCGGCGAGCGGATTGCGCGTTATTCTTTCTTAGGCGCGAACCCGCAGATGATCGTGCGTGGGCGCGGGGCTGAGACGATTGTCGAAAAATACGGCGAGCTGGAAACCTTGCAGGGCGTGCGCGTGATGGACTTTGTGCGCGAGTATTTCAGCGAGCGCGAGCTGGCGCGACGCACGGGCTTGGCCCCGCTGGCGGGCGGCGCGGTCGGCTATTTGTCTTACGACGCGGCGCGCTGGTTCGAGCCGTCGCTGGAAGTGGCGGGCGGGAATCATGCAGCGGATAACAATGATGCTGTCTGGATGTTTTATCGCACGGCGCTTGCTTTTGACCGCGTGCGCCAGCGTCTGGAAATCACCTCGGTCGTCTTAACCGAAGAGGCCGAAGGCAGCCACACGCGCCTCAGAGAGCTTTACGAGCGAGCAGTGCGTGAGACCGCGCGCATCGAAAAAATTCTCTTTCGTGACGCGCCGCCGCATGGAGCCGGCTTGGTGCAGACAGCCCAAGCGGGCGTTCATGAAAGCGATGCTGTCTTTCAATCTAACTGGCCGCGCAAGGGTTTTGAAGACGGCGTGCTCAAAGTCAAAGACCACATCGCCGCCGGAGATTGTTATCAGGCCGTGCTGTCACAGCGTTTCACCAGACGTGTGACAGCCGATCCCGTTTCTGTCTATCGCGCTCTGCGGACGACGAACCCTTCGCCTTACATGTACTTCTTGCGCACGGGCGAGGAAGCGATAATCGGAGCCTCGCCGGAACTCTTAGTGCGTTGTCGCGGGCAGCGTCTTGATTACAGGCCGATGGCCGGAACGCGCAGGCGCGGCGCGACCGAAGCCGAAGACTGGATGTTCGGCGAAGACATGCGGACGGACGAAAAAGAAGTCGCAGAGCATATGCTGCTGGTTGATTTGGGGCGCAACGACTTGGGGCGCGTGGCCGAATACGGCACGGTCGAGATAGGCGAGCTGATGGAGATAGAACGTTACTCGCACGCGCAGCATCTGGTGACGAGCTTGCGCGCACGCCTGCGCGAAGACCTTGATCGCTTTGACGCGCTGGCCGCCTGCTTTCCAGCGGGGACTGTGACGGGCGCGCCGAAGCTGAGCGCGATGCGCATCATACGCGAGCTTGAGCCGTCGCCGCGCGGCGTCTATGCGGGCGCGGTGGTGTATCTGGATTATGCGGACAACCTTGATTCGTGCAGCGCGATTCGCACGCTGCACATGCGCGACGGGCTGGCCTCTGTGCAGGCCGGAGCCAGCGTCGCAGCCGATTCCATTCCCGCACGCGAATATGAAGAGATAGTTCAAAAAGCCAGCCCGCTCGTGCGTGCGATAGAAATGGCTGAAAGGGGATTTTAGAGAAGTGATTTTTAAAACAAGTTGGCGGTTGGCAGTTAGCAGTTGGCAGAAACAGCTTGCCTCTTATCTTTTATTTCCTCTGCGTCTCTGCGTCTCTGCGTTGATGTTGACCTGTCTGGTTTCTGTGTGCGCGTTTGGGCAAACCGCGCCTGCGCCGCAGAAGGCTAAAGAACTGCCGCCCGTCCCGAAGAAGAGCAACGAGCGACCGGCTGAGACGCCCGCGAATGTGGCGGAGCCTTTTGACGGAGCTTCGATTGAAAAGATGGCCGCGCAGTGCGTCACGCTCGAAACCG
>JACMLC010000718.1 GCA_014379795.1 Pyrinomonadaceae bacterium | reverse complement strand
AATTCTCCGCACAGACGACCGTGTTGACGTTGAGGCGAAAGCGGTCTGCATATTTCTCTTTGAGCGGATACAGCGATTCGATGCAATCGAGCGTCTTTTCCCAGTTGCCGGGCACTCCGCGTATACGGTCATGCGTTTTACCGTATCCGTCGAGCGCGATGTTCAGGTAAAGATCAATTTCCTGGTGCTGCCCGAGCGCGTGAGACACGACTTCAAAGGTGCGTGTTTTGACGAGGCCGTTGGTCGGAATGATGATGCGGGTGACGCCGTTGCCCGCAACGAACGTATCAATAATCTCTGTCAGGTCGCGGCGTAGCATCGGCTCGCCGCCGGACAGCCAGAGGTCTGTGATGCGCGGCATCGAACGCGAAACTTTCTCAAGCTGCTCGAAAGTCATGTCGCCGGGACGGTTCAACTCTTCGTGATAAAAACAGGTCTTGCAGAAAGCATTGCAGCGCGACGTGACAAACAGAATCACCGTCCCCAAACGCTTCTCACGCCGCGTCGAACGCAGGAGCTGAACAAGTTGTACGGCTTTAGATGGCATGCTTTTAGAAGGCAAAAGGTAAAAGGTAAAAGGAAGGCGGAAACCGCTTTTATTAATTGCCTGAGAGATGTTTTGTTTTTACTTTTACCTTTTACCTTTTTACTTTTGCCTTGTCATGATGACAGTTTCCGTTGGCGATTTCAATTCGTAGGTAATGCCGCGCCAGTTGATGCGGCGCGAGAAAAGCGCGCACAGTGCATTGTAGAGAAAGATGGTGGACGTGATCGGCCAGAGCGTTAGGTGTGCGAGCGCGCTTTTGTTCAGTTGCGCTTTGTAATCTTTCAGTGCGAGCTTGACCGCGCGCAGGCGCAGGGCGGATTTCCCTGCTCCGAGGATGAAGATGCTGCTGAGCAGGATGAGCGGCAGCGCGTAGTTGTGGCCGAGCGCGGCGCGCGTGACGACGAGCGCGAGGCCGCCGAAAAAGACTGTGTCGAATAGCATGCCTCCCAAGAGGACTGCTTTCCAAAAGTGTGAAGCATACACACGCGTGATCTTTAATTGCCGCGTCGTGAATTCCAGCAATTCCCGGAAATTGCAGTCTTCGATTGATGCTGTGAGGCATGCTGGCACGAAGTAAATCGGGAGCTTCGCGCGGCGCAGGGCGCGCATCAAGGTGAAATCGTCGGAAACGGTTCCGCGCCAATGCTTCAGCATCTCAAGCTTTTCAAACACCTCGCGGCGAATGGCCGTCGCGCCTCCCCAGCAAAAATTCTTATCGCCATGCTCGCCGAGCGCGGAAGCAACCGAAGCGTTCCACACGGCGCGCAAGTGCGAAGCAACACCGCCGCGCTCAGGAATAAACCAGCGATAGCCCGTCGCCGCTCCAACCGTTTTATCAGCCAGCGGCGCAACCAACGCGCGCAGCCAATTCGCGCCCGGTCGCCCATCCGTATCCGTGAAAACAAAACAAACCGTCATAGCAGCAGCTTCGCTCACAGCCGCGCACAGGTTATGAACTTTTTGCCCGCTCTCAAGAGTTTCGCCCGCGATCACGATGCGAGATTTGATGGACTCGTGCGCCCCAAACGCGCGGCACACTTGTTCAATTGTTTCCATAGACGGGTCATCCGCTTTATCAGTCACAAAGATAATTTCGTAAGCGGGATAATCTTGATGAAAGAGCGCGGCGAGGTTTTCTTTAAAACCCTGATCCAGCCCGCGACACGGCGCGATGAGAGACACCAAAGGCGTGAAATCAGACGGCGGCTTGGACATCTCGCGCCGCACATATTTCAGATAGCTGAAACCGTTTCTTAATGAAGCGATGCCCTGCAAGATGACGATAACGGCGAAGAAATAGAAGACCCACATAAAAGTTAAAGGCGATGCTGTTTAAAACATCGCCTTGTGTTGCAGTTAACAGAGGCTCAGAAACGCCGGTCGTCATCCCTGCTCGAACCGCTCCTTCATAATCCTGTCAATTTCCAGAAGCGTGCGTGCGCGTGCGGGGCTGCTCGCCGCGCTTAACTGCGCGTGCGGCCAATCCTTGCGCCGGGGCCACAGCCCGCCCGCAGTCAGGCCGAGCCTTTCAGCTTCTTCGGCATACACACGATAACCGTTGAGGCCGTTTACTTTCTTCGTCGTAGACCATTCTGCGCGTCCGTCTATGACCCAGAAGCAGTCTAAGGCTTCTCCCCATTGATGCCATGACAAACCGGGAATAGAGCCTGTCACATCGGGGCCGCTCCGGGGGCCGACGTTCTCCAGACAAAAGGCCAGAAAGTTGGCTCCAGCCGCTTTAAGCTCTCTAATCTTTGCCTGAACCTCTTCGCGTGCGCGCGACTGCCGCCACAGTTCCGCTTGCTCAAAGGGCGAGCGCAGTGTCGCCGAAGGCCGCATCTCGATGCCGCGATCCCGGCACTTCCTAATCAGGGCTTCCGACTTGGTTTTCATTGCGGGTATCAAGTCATTGAGGTCACGTGAGGCCATAGCTTTCTCCTTTTTCGGCGTGCGCGGTTAATCAGTCTAACCGCAGTTGACTACTTAATCAGATGTTGCGCCAGATTGATGACCGGCTGTGGATAGATGCCTACGAGGATGATGCCGATGAGGGCTGCGACCAGCGCGGCCTTCAAAGCGGGCGAGAGCGAGAGCGGGCGGTCATCCGCGATGCGCTCGCCGATATACATGACGCGAATAAAGCGCACGTAGTAATAGAAAGAGACGACCGTGTTGATAATCGCCCAGCCCGCGAGCCAGTAGTACCAGTTCTTGCCGTCCGCCTCGCCGCGCTGCAAGAGGCCGCCGAAGAGAAACCACTTGCCTATAAACCCGCCCGTCATCGGCAACCCGCCCAGAGAGAGCATAAAGACCGTCATCATAAAAGCCATGCCGGGAGCTTTCTGCGCCAAGCCCGCCATGTCCTCGACGTTGTCGCCGATGATGCCGCGCCGACGCAAGCTGATGATGACGCCGAACGCGCCCATGTTCATCAGCGTGTAGACCAGCAGGTAAATTATCAGCCCGGCATAGCCATATTCATTTCCCGCAATCAGTCCGAGCAGCAGATAGCCCGCATTCGAGATCGAAGAATAAGCGAGCAGGCGTTTTGAGTTCTCCTGCGTCACCGCAGCCCAGTTGCCTACAAGAATCGTAATCGCCGCGACGAGGCCGAGCAGCGGCGCCCAATCCACACGCATCGCTTCGAGGGCTTCGATGAAGATACGAAAGAAGAGCGCGAAGCTCGCGGCCTTTGAGCCGGTTGAGAGAAATGCTGTCACGGATGTCGGCGCGCCTTCGTAAGCATCCGGCGCCCACATGTGAAACGGGACGGCGCTGATTTTGAAGAACAGACCGGCGGCAATGCTAATCATGCCGAGCAGCATCAGGGGTCTTAAAGTCACTGACGTAGCCGCTCCGGCTTCCTGCGGCGCGTTGACTATCTGTGCGATGCCCTGCGCGATCTCGCCCAAGTTAGTCGAGCCTGTGATGCCGTAAATCAGCGACATGCCATAAAGCAGAACGCCCGACGAGAACGCGCCGAGCAGAAAATATTTCATCGCGGCTTCGTTTGAACGCTTCTCGCGCTTGGTAAAAGCGACCAGCACATAGAACGTCAAGGCCATCAACTCAAGGCTGATGTAGAGCGCGATGAGGTCATAGCCGCAGCCCAAAAACATCATCCCGACGGTGGCAAACAGAACGAGCGCGTAATATTCGCCGTGCTGCTCGCCCTCTATGTCCAGATAGCGCGTCGAGATGGCGATGGCCAGCGCGGCGGCGATCAGAAAGATGGCTTTGAACAAGATCGCGTAGCCGTCAATTCTGACCATTCCATAAAAGCCGTCTGTCGTGGTGAGGCTCGCGATGTTCCAGACCTTGTAAGTGCCGCCCATTTGCGCCAGTTGCAGGAAGAGCGAAATGAAAGCGAGAGCAATGCCCACAAGCGCGAGATACGAGATCGTCTTGCTTTTTTTGTAAGGCAGGATGACTTCCATCACGAGCGCCATGCACGCGCAGACGGTCAGGATCAACTCCGGCGCGATCAATTGCAGGTCAGAGACGTTGAAGAGGCTCGTTGTGTT
>JACMLC010000717.1 GCA_014379795.1 Pyrinomonadaceae bacterium | reverse complement strand
CCCGCGCAGATGTCGCAGGTAACGGCTACCGGCAGCCTCTTTGGCTACTCGCGCAGCTATGCGCCGCTCGAACAGATTCAAGGCACTGGCACAGACCCGCGCAGCGATCTTTATTCACTGGCCGCGACGCTCTATCACCTGATAACGGGCGTGACGCCGCCGGATGCGTTGGCGCGCGCGTCTGCGGTTTTGAATGGACAGGCAGACCCCTTGCGCCCGGCGAATGAGCTTCACGCGCAGGTAACGCCCGCCGTCGCGCAAGTTTTAATACGCGCCATGTCGCAGAATTCGAGCCACAGGCCGCAGACCGCTGCGGCGATGCGCGAAGCCTTGCGCGAAGCTGGCAAACAGACTTTGCTCGCAGGCCAAATCACACAGGCGCACGGCTCTGCCGCCAGCACCATCTTGGAGCAGGACACACAGCTCATGGCTGCGCCTCATGCTGATGCTCCGACAGTGGCGAATGCTGATGATGAAAAGATGGGTTCTGTCATCGCTTTTCAGGACGCGACTGTCGCGGATGCCGCGCCCGTCACGAGCATGGGCGCGTCGCAAGCGACGACCGGCGGCGCAGAAAACGATTCGGTGGTCACACAGATCAAGCCCGCGACTGCCAAACGCTCGCCGTCTGGCCGCACGCTCGGCATCGCTGCCGGAGTCTTGATTCTCGCGCTGGTGGGCGCGGTCGTCTACGCGCTGACCAGACAAAGCGCGACGCCCGCGCCTGCCGCGCAGGAAGCCCCAACGCAGACCAGCGTTCCGCCCGCGAGTGAGTCGCCTGCAACACAGCAAACAAACACGAATACAGACAATCAAACGGCCTTGCCCGCTGATGCTGAGCCAGCTAACGCGCGCAAGACCACTTCTTCCGCCGACAAAAACGCACGGCGCGCTCAGGAGCCAACCAAAGCTAAAGACGCACTCACGACACCGCAGCCGCCCGAACCGCCCAACGGCGACGAGCAGACGCAGATAGACCCGAACGCGCCGCCTGACCGGCGCAAGCGTGACAGAGACAATCCCTACTACGACCCGGAACAGATCGCCGAAGAGAAAAGAAGAGCGATGCAGATGAGAAAGCGCGCCATCAGGGAAAAGCAACGCGCCGAGCGCGAGAGACGACGCGCCGAAGAGATGCAGCGCCAAGAGGGCAATCGCCAACCCTAGCGATAGCAAGGGGGAAAAGGGGAATAGGGAAACAGGTAAATGGGAAGCACGCAATCAGTTCCTTATTGCGCTCTTCCCATTTACCTATTCTCCTATTTCCCTTTTCCCCCTTCTATTAATTTCCGGTTCCCTGCGGCGCGCTCTTTTTAGTTTCGCCGGGAGGAGTTCCCGCGCCGCGCAGGTTGATAAATTTGCTGAGCATATCAAACCAGAATGGCGCTCCCAGCGAGACGGCGAAGATTGAGATTATCAAGCCGAGGATTTTCAACAGCCAACCGAGAAAGCTCTTAGGGATTTGGTCTGTTTTGAAGGGATCGTTTGGATTCGACACCCATCCGAGAGGAAGCTGGATGCTTTCAGCATCTTGTAGTAATTTTTCCCGTGCCTGCTCATTTTCTGCGGGATTGCCTGCGGTATTTTGGACGGCTCTTTCCGCCGCCGAGACCACGGAAGCGCGCAACGCATTGTCCCTGCTAAATCTCTTGACCAGCATGATCGTATCGGCGTTGGTGCCGATGACAAGGATGATTGAGATGACGAGCAGAACCTTTTGCGTCCAACGCTTGTACCAGCCCCCGCACCTGTCCATCGAATCGTTGAACCAGACTTCTACGTTTCTCTCCAGCCCCACTATCTGATTTCGGATCGCGGCAATTTGGTCTGTGCCTTGAGAGGCTTCTCGTTTTGTCTTATTTATCAACACCAGCAGAGACTGCTTGGTATGCCCGGCAGGCAGGCTAGTGACAGCCCTTTCAATGTTACCCAACTGATCAGGGAATTCAGCGGCCAGCGACCGCCCGAGGCTGAGCGCTTCGGCGAGTTTTTGGGCGGCGTTTTGGAGTCTCGCAGTGTCTTTGCGGCTCGTAACCTGTTGCGCTGCGGTATCGGCTGCGGCGTGTGCCTGCTTGACCGCTTCTGCTTTCAGAAGAATCGCGTTTGCTTTTGCTAATGCAGCTTGAGCCTCGCTGACTTTGCTTTGCAGATCGGCATCGTCCGGTTTCGTAGCAAGGTTGGCTTGGGCTTCAGTCAACTCTGCCTGTCTTTGATTAGCAGTCTCCTGATAACTCTGTGTGATGCCCTGCGAACCTAAAATATCCAGCAACGCGAGGGCAAACGTATTGGAAGACATATACGAAGGGAGGCGGTTTTCCTTAGCGGGATTTGCTGCTTCCTGCGAGATGCCGTCAATCAGTCCGTGCGTGTAAAGCTGTTGGGCAAGCCCTGTAAATTTTGGGTCGTTAAGAAGATTCTTCACTCCATCGAACAGATTGCTGCCGCGCTTGTTGATAGTTGAAGCGATGCCTTCATTGATCGCGCTGCAAATGAGACTGAGGAAGAGGTAGATAAAAACCACGCCGATAGCAACTTCCAGAATGCTAGAACCAAACATTTCGCTTCTCCTTATTTATTCCGCTTCCGTGAGAAGGCTTGGAAGGGATTGAGGTTAGAGTTAAAGCGACGAGCCGATAATTTCTGTCAGGCGTTGGCTGGCTAGGCGTGCGTGTGCGCGCGCCTCCGCGCCTTCGGTCGGCTCGATGTGATAGAGCGGGTGGTAAATAATCTCGACGCGCGCGAGGCGCGGGAATCGTTTGGTTGAAGGCCAGACGCGATGCGCGCCGCGAATCGTCACAGGCAGGATCGGGACGCCCGCTTCGAGCGCCATCCGCACCGCTCCGGGCTTGAACTTAATCATCGAGCCGTCGGGTTTTCCGCGCCCGCCTTCCGGGAAGATGACTACTGCGCCGCCGCCCTTCAGCCATTGCAACGAGCGGCGGATAGCCGTCGGGTCGCTGCCCTCTACCTCAAGCGGCCACGCCCCGAAGAGACCTGTGAGATTTCCTACCACCGGCCAGTCAAAGATTTTGTTCCACGCCAGAAAACGAAGCGGGCGCGAGATGGGAAAGCCGATCCAGAAAGGGTCTATGTAAGTTTGATGATTGGCGGCGATGATAAGGCCGCCCGTCTCCGGAACGTTCTCCAATCCCTGATAATTTATTTTCCAGAGCAGGCGCGAGAGCGACCGGCCTGCGAGGCGTGTCATATCAATCGCCCACTTCGGCAACACGAACGGCGCTGTGACGGAGCCGTTGCCGGAACGCTGTCGAGGCGGAAGGTTTGTGCTTGTCTCGCTCACAATAGGTTAAAGAGCAGATGTCAGATGCTGGATATTAGATGTTAGTACGTGACTGACATCCGGCATCTGACATCTGACATCTATTCTTCGTCTTTCGTTCGACGGTAATCGTCGCTCAGGCGCGCGATGACTGCGCCCGGCTCGTTCGGGAGTGGCGCGGACAGCTCGCGCACCGAATACAAATCCGTAATCTTTAATTCTTCCCACCACTCAGGCACGTCGCGCTCTGTCAACGCATCCGCGTTCCACTCTTTACATCGCCCGCACTCAAAGCCGGAATAAGTGTGCGCTTCATCCTTTGTTAAACCCGTGCGCGTCTGCGCATTGCACTCTGGCACGCGGCAACGCCGCTCTATCTCAACCAGCAGCACGCGACGGGGAATGATAATCTTGGGCTTGCTCATCCGGTTATTCAATGCCTTCCAGAGGCCACTGCCTGTCCACAAACTCTAAGTGCAGGCGAGTGATGCCGTCCTGCCCGGGGCGGCGGGCGCGCACGGCTGCGAGGATAGAGATTTGATATTGCGTGCTGGTCACGCGCACAAAACGCCCGCGCGCCACGTCGAGCGTGGTAAAGACAGCCGCGCCGCGACGGCTCAGGTTTTCCGTCACGCTGGTTTCGCTCTCCGCCACCTCGCCTTTCTCATTAAACGTTTCAACGGTGACTTCGATGGGGATGTGATGGCGCGTTTCGGGTCGCGCGTCGTCAGGCACGGTTCGCGGCCCCGTGTGGTCGGATTTCTCGTGCAAGCTATACATCCCGCTGTCGGTCGGCGTCGGCGCGACATCGTAACGCTTGGTCGGGTCTGTTTCAAAGCTCGCGGGGGGACGCTTGCCGACAAATGCGACGCCGACCTCGTAACGCTGCGCTGCGCCCTGTTCGTTTGGCAGCGCACGAACGTGACGCACCAAAGCCCAGACGCGATATTGCTGTTCGACATGGTCAAAGCACCGAAGCTGTCGCGGCATCGGCAGCGTCAGATGCAACAGGCGTCCCATTTCTGTCGGGCGCGCGATGGTAAATCCCGCGCCGAACGGCGTCACGTCAATCAGGCGCGTCAGCTCGACCCACTCGTAATCAAGGCTCTCGCGCCCCTGCACACGCACCGGCAAGCTGATCTCCAAACGCTCGCGGCGACGCCTCGTTTTTCCGTCAAAGGACATATTTTTCAGTGGGATAAAAGTTCCACCAGCGCCTCTCCCTGAGACGCTACATATTGGGTCTCCCGAAGACCCGCCCGCATGCCCGTAAAATCACACTGAAGCCATTGATTTTACGGGACTTTTAGCCATTTCGACGGTTGCCAAAAACGCCTTTTCCGGCTACAATATATCGTACTTCATAAACGGCGCTTTTCGGCGTCAAATGAGTACCCGAAAGCTTAAAATCAGATAACACTTTTCGCCCCGGCGAGGAAACACAGGAGCGCGCATTTTGCGAGCTGTGGTTGAACCGGACAGAGCCTTTCCTCCTTTGGCTCCTCTTAGCTCGCGCGTGTGCGGATTGTACTTGAAAGGTCTCTTTGATGGAAACAGTAACCGAGCGTAATTATATCAATATCGAAGACGAGATGAGACGTTCTTATCTCGACTATGCGATGTCTGTCATCATCGGTCGCGCGCTTCCCGATGTGCGCGATGGTTTCAAGCCAGTCCATCGCCGCGTCCTGTGGGCGATGAATGAGCTGGGAAATCAATATAACAAATCTTACAAGAAGAGCGCGCGCGTGGTCGGCGATGTGATCGGTAAATATCACCCGCACGGCGACACGGCAGTGTACGACACAATCGTCCGTTTGGCGCAGGATTTTTCGATGCGGTATCCGCTCGTGGACGGGCAGGGCAACTTCGGCTCGGTGGATGGCGACGCCGCAGCGGCAATGCGTTATACGGAAGTTCGCATGACACGCCTGACGACGGAAATCCTCTCTGACATTGAGAAAGAGACCGTTGATTTTAACCCGAACT
>JACMLC010000716.1 GCA_014379795.1 Pyrinomonadaceae bacterium | reverse complement strand
CGCAATCCTTCATAAGAAGAAGGTAAAAGTAAAAAGGTAAATGGCAAAAGTGAAGATGACAGAGATGCTATCTTCACTTTTGCCTTTTACCTTTTTTACCCAAGCCCCTGACATCGCGTATACTCGTCTTTCAAATTGCCATCCGTCAAAACTCTTTGGAGAGATCATGAGACAAACTTTTCGCTTCCGTTCCTTCTTGAAAGTATATACCGGCGCGCTGCTCACATGCGTCCTGCTCGTCACTTCCACTGTTGGCGCGTTTGGACAGCAGCCGAGCGCGACCGCGCCGCAAGCCGCTTCCGCGCTAAGCGGAGCGGAACGTGAGGCATCTGCGCGTTTGAAAGTGGAGACCGTGCGCGAGGTAACGACCGCGCTCGCCGATGTAGCGATGGAAGGGCGCGGCACGGCTCAAGCGGGCGGCGAGAAGGCCGCCAGATACATCGCCGACAAATTTACGAAATTAGGTTTAAAACCTCTCGGCGATGCGGGCGCATACTTACAGGCAGTCAAATTCAGAAGCACGGAAGTGTCGCCCGAAACCTCGCTCAAGCTTGGCGACGCGCCGCTCAAACTCGTCGAAGAGTTTGTTCCCGCGCCTCCCTTCACTTTCGATAAATCGAGCGCGAGCGGCAATGTGGTCTTTATCGGCTACGGCGTCACTTCGGAAAACCTGAAGCGCGATGACCTGGCGGGAATTGATGTTAAAGGCAAGATCGTGTTGATGCTCAGCGGACGCCCCGCAAATGTGAACGAGGATGTCTGGAGACAAGAGGCGAGCCAGCAAAGCGTCGGCCTGAATTTGATTCAGCGCGGCGCGGCGGCAATCATTACCGCTAATGCTGCGACCGCTGCGCGCCCCTTCGCTTTGATTGCGAGGTACGCTACTTTTCGCCGCGTCGCGATGACGAACGCTCCTGAAGCGCCATTCAAACTGCCGCCGATTGCCATCATCAGCGACGCCGCAGCCGAAAAGATTTTCGCCGGAACCGGGATGACTTACGCGCAAACTCTGGCGAAAGCATCGGCTGGCGAATTCGTCTCAAAGGATTTGAATAAGACGGCGACGATTGATGTCTCTATCAAACGCGAAGAAGTCACAGGCTATAATATTGCCGGAGTCGTTGAAGGCTCGGACGCGAAGCTAAAAGATCAGGCTGTCATCTATACCGCGCACTATGACGCTTTCGGCAAAGATGCTGCGGGACGCATCTATCCGGGCGCGGCGGACAACGCGCTCGGCGTCGGCGAGATGCTGGCTATCGCGGAAGCTTTTGCCAAGTCTCCAGTCAAACCCAGACGCTCGATTATTTTTCTCGCCGTGACGGGCGAAGAGTACGGGCTGCTCGGCGCGGAATACTGGGTCAAGAATCCCACTTGGCCTGTAGAAAAAATCGCCGCCGATTTAAACTTTGACGGCATCGGCACAGAGGTTTACGCGCCCGTCAAGCGCATCGTCGGATTCGGCGCAGAGCATTCCGACCTTGGCGACGTGCTCAAAGGCGTGCTGGCCTCAACCGACATGATACTCACCGCAGACCCCTTGCCGCAGGAGGGAGTCTTTTATCGCTCAGACCATTACGCGTTCGTCAAAAGAGGCGTCCCCGCTCTGATGTTTCTCGGCGGGCCGGAAGGCGACATCACTGTCTGGCTCGCTCGCGCGCAAAAATGGATGGCGACCGATTATCATCAACCCGGCGACACAGTGCGCCCCGACTGGCACTGGGACGGCGCACGCTCCGTCGCCCTCGTCGGCCTCATCACAGGCATGCGAATCGCCAATCAAGAAGCGATGCCGCGCTGGCTGCCCTCTTCGCCCTTCAACCGCGCACGCGGCACGGGCGAGCCTCCGCCGTCGGAGAAAGATTAAAGGAAGAAATACAAGCTTGATGTGATACCAGATTGCAAAACAACATAAGCAAGAGCGGGGGCAAGCCCGCCTTCCTGACCTGTGAGACTGTGTGACTTGAATGACTCAAGCCACACGAATTTGCAGGTTGGGAAGAGGGGCTTGCCCCCGCTCTTACTGTTTTATTTATGGAAATGTTAGAACTAAAGCATGCTGCTTTCAAGTCTTTAACTTAATCACTCGCCGCCGCCTGCAACTGCACGCGGGCTTCGGCGGTGGGGAGTGTGATGCGGAAGGTGGTGCCGCGACCGGGAGTGCTCTCGACTGTGATGTGGCCGGAGTGTTCCTGCACGATGCCGTAAGAGACTGCGAGGCCGAGACCCGTGCCGCGACCGACGCCTTTGGTGGTAAAGAAGGGATCGTAAATCTTGGCGACGTTTTCGGGAGCGATGCCAAGGCCAGTGTCCGTGACTTCAATCGTGAGCGAATCGTCTTCGCTTGAAGCGGTCGAGAGGCTGATGCGCCCACCGTCCACGATGGCGTCGCGCGCGTTCAAGAGCAGGTTGGTGAAGACCTGTTGCAGCTTTCCGGCGTTGCCGAAAGCTTTTGGTAAATCCGTTTCGTAAGCGCGGACGGTCTCTATCTGGCTGTGACGAAGCTGCGGCTCAAGCAGTTGCAGCGTGTCATCCAAAACCCGATGCACGTCTATTTCCGTGAACTCCGATGCGCCGCCCGTGCGCGAAAAATTCAAGAGGTTATTGACGATGTCCGAGGCGCGGTCTGCCTGTCTGCGAACTTTTTGCAGGAGCGCATGTTTCGGGTCAGTTTCGGGCAGCATCCCCAACAGCATCTGCGTGTAAGACGAAACGCCTGTGAGCGGCGTGTTGACTTCGTGCGCGACGCCTGCTGCTAAAAGACCGATACTCGAAAGTTTTTCGCGCTGCTGGAGCTGTTCTTCGAGACGCACGCGAGAGGTCACGTCTTCAACGATGACAAGCGCGCCGGTCTGTCCCGGAAATTCTGACTGCAAGGGAGCGAGCGAGATGTTCAGGATGAGTGCGCGACCCGTGCGCGTCGCCGTGCGCAGCTTGTAGATGTTGCGCAACTCCGTCAGCCGCCAACGCTCGCCGCCCAGAAGCTGTTGCAAGGTCTCCGCGAAATCTTCTTCGAACAACTCTTCGACGTGTTTGCCGATGGCTTCGTCGCGGTTGATGCCGAGCATCCCTTCGAGCGAAGAATTGCAGCGCGTCACGCGGCCTTCGAGGTCAACCGCGAGCAGGCCGATGTTGACCGATTCGACGATTGATT
>JACMLC010000715.1 GCA_014379795.1 Pyrinomonadaceae bacterium | reverse complement strand
TCAACTTTATCGGCGACGGCTTGCGCGAGTACCTAGACCCGCGCCAGCGCAAACGTTAAAGTCAAATAAGGAGAAGTTAGATGAAGAAAATTTTCACCAAATTTATGCTTGTCACATTTCTGCTGTCTGTTCCCGTCTTCACCGAAGCGCGAACGGTCAGCGAGATTGAGCCGCCAACTGTATCCGAATCCGAGTTCGGCCAATCGGCTGGCGTCGGGCGCGTCCGCACGCGTCGCAGAGTTCGCCGCCGAACTCGCAGGCGCGCTCGCCGCTACGTGCGTCGTCATAAAGTGCGTTATAGAAAAGTCAGACGCAGCAGAAGTCGAAGCCGCGCGCACATGCATTAAAGAGTTTGGAGAGTTTGGGGAGTTGGGGGAGTTCATAGAGTTTAAGGAATTTGGGAGTCGAATGATTTAGAGGATCATTGCAGTTTGCCTTTGCACTCTCTGAACTCTATAAACTCTATGAACTCCGAACTCTCTAAACTTAAAATGTTGCGTGTCTCTTATACGCCGCGTTATTACGCGGACATCGGGGAAGGCCATGTCTTCCCGATTCGTAAATTCGAGTTGGTGCGTGATCGTCTCTTGAGCGAAGGGACTTTGCGCGCCGCAGAGATTATCGAGCCGCAGCCTGCGTCGCTGGCGGATGTCTTGCTGGTTCACACGGAAGATTACGTGACGCGCTTGCGCGCAGGATTATTGACGCCGCGCGAGTTGCGGCGGCTCGGCCTGCCGTGGTCAAAAGCTCTTGTGCGCCGCTCTTTTCTCGCAAGCGGAGGCACATTAAACGCCGCGCGAGCGGCTCTGGAATCAGGCATCGGGTCAAACCTCGCGGGCGGCACGCATCACGCCTTCGCAGATCGCGGCGAAGGCTTTTGCGTTTTAAATGATGTAGCGATTGCGATTCGCGCGCTCCGCCGCGACCGTCTTATCACGCGCGCCGCCATTGTTGATTGCGATGTGCATCAGGGCAACGGCACAGCCACCATCTTTGCCGGAGACGAGAGCGTCTTTACCTTCTCGATGCACGGCGCGAAAAATTATCCGCTTTTTAAGGCGCGCTCAACCCTCGATGTTGAGTTGCCGGACGGCACTGGCGACGAAGCTTATCTTGAGACGCTGGCCCAACACCTCCCGCGCGTCTTCGCGCACAAACCGGACATCATCTTTTATCTTGGCGGAGCAGACCCTTACGTCGGCGACAAGCTCGGGCGACTCTCGCTCACCATCGAAGGCTTACAGGCGCGCGATGCTTTCGTGCTTGAACAGTGCCGCGCCAAAGGCATCCCTGTCGCGACGGTGATGTCCGGCGGTTACGCGGCGGACATCAATGACACGGTAGAGATTCACTGCAACACGATTCGCGCCGCACAGGACATTTTAAGAAGGGTGTAGGGGGTAGTAAAAACAACTATCTTGGGCTACACCCTACACCCTTTCTTTCTACACCCTACCCCCTTCCCCCTACACCCTCGTTCATGTATCTTTAATGAACGTGAAGATTCGTCGCATTTTCAAATACACATTTTTTATTCTGGTTGGCATCTTTCTCGGCTGGATAATCTTCGAGTACATCACTTTCCCGAACGTCTCGCGGCTGCGCGAACAGAACCCCGAAACGACTTCGATGATTGAGGCGCGCATTCGTGAGGCCGTTGCGCGCGGCGAGCAACCGAAGCGCGTTCAGAGCTGGGTCGCGCTGGATAAAATTTCCACGAACATGCAGCGCGCCGTGCTGGCGGGCGAAGACGCAAACTTTGTCACGCACAATGGCTTTGACTATCAAGCCATCCAGCGCGCCTGGGAGGAAGCGCAACGCGAAGCCGCGAAAGAGGCTAAGGAGGAAGGCGACGATCAATCAAGCTGGATTCCGCCGATGCCAAGCTTTAAACGCGGAGCTTCGACCATCTCGCAACAGCTCGCCAAGAATCTTTTTCTCTCTTCGGAAAAATCGTTTTTCCGCAAAGGGCGCGAGGCCGTCCTGACATATTTTCTTGAGCGCAATTTGTCAAAGCGGCGCATTCTGGAAATTTATCTCAACGTCATCGAATGGGGCGACGGGATTTACGGAGTCGAAGCGGCTTCGCAGTATTACTTCAAAAAGCCTGCGGCGAATCTGACACAGCGCGAGGCAGCATTTCTCTCAGCCATCATCCCAAACCCCAATACTGTTTTCAACCCGCAGAAAAATCCCCGCCGCGTCGCGCGCCGCCAGCGCATTATCCTGCGCGGCATGCCGCATGTGAAATTGCCCTGAAAGAAACTTTAAAGGCTCAGATGAACGGCCTTGACCTGTTACGGCACTGCCAGCAACAAGATGCGCGCCGCCAAACTGCTCAACATGAAGCGCACCACCTTTATCGAAAAGCTGAAGCGACTGCACATCCTGACGGACGGCGATGAATAGCATCACTGTCAAATAAAAACCAAAAAGGATTCAGGAGCAGCTCCTGAATCCTTTTCAACTTTTGGGCGACCGGGCTGAGCGTGATTCCTGTCAGAACCGCCTGCGTGGAATCCTTGTACTTTTATTCCTATTGTTCTCCGCGAAGCATTTACCCGCAGCCGTGAAGAAAATTGCGGTTGGTAGCGGCAAAGCTGCCAGTCTCAAGATTAAACACGATGATAGTACCTGTACACGGATATATTTCCTGAGTGACCCGCCGCCAGCCGTTATCGAAAATCACTTGATAGTCCCACAGATAGTCTGTGACGACCCGATCCGCAGTCTCAACCGACGTGCGCCCCCCCTGAAGCCCCCATAAGCCTCGCGCAGTGAAAATAATGGCATAAGAAAGCCGGATGCCAGCCGCCATATCTCGCCCGCCACATGGACGAAGTGTCATCAGAGAGCTGACGCCGACATTATTAACACAACCCAGCAATAAAACTTTCGTCTTAGCAGGATTGATGCTAAAGCCGCTGCCGGCAACAAAAGTGTTAGCGTAATATGGGCAGACAAAAGACACGGAAGAACTCGCCTGCACCCATTCCAGCCCAAGACATCCGGGCATCTGCGAATTGACAATATTGGCATTCTGGATGTGTACGTGATGGTTAGTAATTACCTCCGCGACCTTCTTTGCATCGTCCCCAAGCCCAATGATTATTCCAACGATTTCTATTACTAGAGGTCCGAAGATAGTAACTATGTTCCCGGTTTCGCCTGTTTTCATCGAAGTAGGCATGTTCACGACAATAGCTATTACTTTCCGCGTAACCGTATCAAACAGCTTGGTCATGTCTGAACTGATAATTGTATTCAACTTCTCGCTCTGGTATGCCGTGCCCAAAGTGCTCAAATCTAAAGCGGCCAGTTGCTTGGAGATCGTATGGCAGCCATCAGCGATGGCCTGTAAAGCATCAACATCTGCTTGAGTCACATTCAGAGGATTGATTTGCTCGACGCGGTTGCGTGCCAGAATTGTCTGGCTCTGTAGCGCGTTCAGCGTCGTCGCAAAAAGGGCGTCGTCGTCTCCCGGCTGGAAACCCGCCTGAATCAACTGTGCCGGGGACACAGGAAGACCATTAGGCGGGGCGGTCACATTGTTGACACCAAGCGCCTCGAAACTGTTGGCTGGATCGGCAGCTACGGCTTGAAGCTGCTGTTTCGCCATTTCAATCTGCTGCGGGTCGCCCGTGACGAGCGCTTTGTCTAAAGCTCCGAGCGCCGCAGCCAATTGGTCACCGTATTGTTTGGTGCGGACTGTAATCTTGGCCGTGCCGGTTGGCAAAACTATTACGTCGGCGTTACCTGAAAGCGATCTGCCCGCTAATTGCGCGCCTCTGCCTATCAGGGTCGCCGTGACTTTATAAATACCGCCGGTCTCCTTGCCATAATTGGGGTCTGCCGGATCGGCATCTGCGAATTCGCCGGTCGGGTCTACTTGCGGATTAGGATTCAGCAACTGCTTGACGACTTTTGGAAAGCGAATGCTTCGTCCCTCGATCACGGGAGGATTACCGGCCACCGGCCCCGTAGCCACAATGCGAATCCGATACTCGAACGTCGGGTCGTTAATGACTGTACCGCCTTTATCGCGGACAACGGGTATCACAATCGTTGTCCCATCAGGCGCTACTAAATTGTCGGATAAGAGAACCTGCACGGACGCTGGCTTTAAGGCAGGCATGGCTCTTCCTGCTACCTTAGTCAGAGACAAAGCTGACGAGCCAGTTATAAGCAGCACTAGAAGTAGGTGAAGCTTTTTCATGTTGCTCCTTTCAATTGGCAAGACTCAAGGTAAGTAAAAAGTTTGCCTTAAAAGTATACGCTTTTTTGATGCCTTCCGCTTGAAGTAAGGTTATCCGTATTTAATTTTTCAATTCGTCATATAAAAAAAGAAGTGGCGGCTTCTGTTTGAAGCCGCCCTTTCTCTTTGGCAGGGGAAATTCAGTCTGCGAGATTGGCGCTGGTGAAAACCGGTTTCCAACTTTGTTTCCGCACGACCTTGAGGTCTGAAAGCTTACTTGTTCATCCTCTGGAAACCTGTCACCTGTATGTATTGGAAGAAGGGAGTGCCGGGCGGCAGCCGCGAGGCATCCAGGAATGAATCGTCAAAAACCCAGTTGCGATTCGGCGCGTTGTAGACGCGAACCGAGCCGTACTTGAAAGCCCCGTTGTTGTTGCGGCTGTTGAAGAGATTAATCAACGATCCCGAATAGTTCACATTTGGAATGGCGGCGGTCGCACGCCACTCTTCCAGAAAGCGCTTGAAGTTATTGACGCTGCCATTGAGCCTTTCCGAGTAGAAGCCGCCCTGATGCGGGTCAAGCAGCAAGGAGCTGATCGTGTCTCCCTGCAAAATCGCCGTGCGGACGGTTGTTTCTCTGGCCGGGCGACCGGGATAAGGCACTAAATTGTCAGTCACGGCAATAGGCCGTGTATAGATCGGAGCGCCGAAGCTCGCGCCGTCAGACCACCCGCCGATGCCATTCCACGGATTCGAGATAATCGTCACGGCATCGGCCACGACTGAAGAAGGCACCTGCGTGTTGTCGGCAATCCACGGCGCGCCCGCAGCCGTGACAGCGCCGGGAAGATAATCGCTCGCAGGCGTCGGCGCACCGTACGTAGCCACGCCCGTCGAGTTGTAGTTGCCGAAAATGTAAGTTCCGTTTTCAGACGCGAGCGTAAAGCCGTTGTTCGTGTCGCCGGGAAGCTGTGTGCCATTGATGAGGCGCACGCCGCGACGGTAATACTTGTGATCGAAGAAGGCCGCCACGTCGGCGTTGACTGTATCCGAAAATCTTGCGCCCTCCCATGTGTAATCCACATCGAGAACGCCGTTGCCATTGACATCTTCCGGCGTCTGGAGCGTATTGTCGTTCGGCCCGTAGACATCTTCCATGTCGTACTCGCCGTCGTTGTCACGGTCGCCGCGCCGGTCTGAGACATACATAATCCATCCGCGATCACGCGGGACGGCGGCGTTCGTCAACCCGTTCGGGAATTGCCCGTTATAGTCTCCCCTGAGAAACTTACGCAGGTTGTCAACATCAATGTCAATCATGCTCATCACGCCGTTGGACGAGATCGCATTTGCATTTCCCCAGAGGTCAGCCCAGGTAGCGCCCGTCTCCTGTGCGATGCCTTCGCGCGCATCGAACATTTTAATCGGGAAAGGCACGACCTTTTCACCGTTATCGCCATTAAGAGTGGCGTTTAATCTATGAAGAGTCTCCTCCGCAGTGGACACGTAGTAACTATCCTTTGACAGGCAGCTAAAGCCGTTGGGAGCTGCACCGGCATATTCGTAAACAGGCTTGCCCGTGGCATCAATAGTTCCCGGCGCATTCGGGTATCCGGTGTTGATGAGCTTCGTGATGTTATTGGCATCAGCATAAGCTGTTCGCTTAACGGGCGCGCCGGGAATAGCCCAGCGTTGAAGCTTCAGAATAGCCCGCGAGTCTGTGCCGGTGGCTGTTCTGTCATAGGTACTGTCTGTAATTCGGAATATGACATTTAAGCCTAACAGGTCTGTTACGTCCGGTGCGCGCTCGGTAATGCCGAGGCTCAGAAAATCTTCGGTAATGTCTGTCGTGGTGATTGCCAGCGTTCCAGCATCCACACTGACAATCTCGACCTTAATCCATGTCTCGCGCGTGCTGGGCATACTGGCGTCCGTATAGCTCGCACCCGTGTAGAGGCGATAAGCATTGAGGCGCGTGGTTTTGTAGCCAACTCCCCCGTTAATCATCGGCTTGGACTTATAGCCGTAGTTGCATCCGGTCCCACTTGAACATGCAACCCCGCTATTGTTGTAATTTCTATCGAGACGAATTCCGCCCGTCGCGCCCGGAAGCCTCGACTGGCTATCGGACAGTGAAATGCGTATGCCGGGCTTGTTGTAGTAACGCGAGAGCGAGAGAATCTGGTTATCGGCTGCCGCGCCGCGCTTGATGATCTCTATGTTATCCGCGCCGCCGCCGCCAAGCTTGAGCGGCAGCTCCAGCTTTTTCACGTTGGCGATCAGATTTCCGTTATAGATGTCAGGGTTCGGCCTGCAAGCGTATCTGGGGGTTGTTCCCTTGCATGTCCAGCCGGGGTTAAACGTGCCGTCAGGCATATCGTTGTCGGCGGCTGTTACATCCGGGCCGCCGATAACGCTTCCCTGCCCGATCATCAGTTGCTGGAAAGTTCCGGCAGCATCTCTGATAAAAATATTCTGGCCGAAACCTGCCGGAGCTAAAGCAGCATCATTGACATTCGGTCTCCCGTTACGAGCCACGTCCACGACGATCTCTTTGGAAGCCGTGACGCGTGAATTGAATTGCACCAAGCCGCCGCCACGAATAAAGAAATTGCCGTTGGTATGCACGCGGCCTCCGAAATCGAAGGCTGCGCCGGGTGACAGTTCCATGTCATCGTTGTAAAAAAGGCCGAACTGAAAGATAGGCACGCGATTGCTGAAGAAGGTTCGCGTCAGTTGGACTTCGACGCCGGTCGGCCCTTTGGCGATAGTTTCCAGCCGCCATGGGTCGCGCAAAGAATTCAATCCCTCGAAAGGCCCGCCGGTGATAATCTTCGGCTCGTCAGCGCCGGTGCGCGTCAAGGTCTGCGTAAAAGTGAAACCGTTGAAGCCTATCGGCATATCGTTCTGCACTTTTGTAATATCCGTCGCAATCGGAGACAAGCGCAGATCGTAAATCTTATTAAAGTTACGCGTCATGGTTTCGATACTGGCCTGCGCCGCATAGAAGCTGCGCGCCTCAGCCGTATCGTTGCCCATGATGAGGGCTTCGGTCGTCGTGCGTGATAAAGCCAGCGAGACGAAAATGGTCAACAGTCCCATGACTAAAAGGGAGATGACGGTGGCTCCGCCGCGCTCGCTCCGGCGAGTGTGGTACAGCGCCGGCCGCTTGCTTTTCACATCAACTTTTGCGTTCTTCATATTCTCTGTTACCTCTCTGAGAAGGCGTTCGCCACACTCGCACTCGGGCGTGAGCGTGGCTATTGCGCGTCGTAGCCTATATTGCGTGTGTTGAAGGTTGAGGCTAATGTCACTTTATGATAATTACCGTTCTTATCCCTTTCCGGGCTGCGCACGGTGACTGTGATTCGCACCTGTCGCACATTTTCCATGTTGTCAGGCGTGTCGTCGCCATTGCCGAATATTCCATCAACCCCGGCAGCCGGATCGTCTAACAGCGTGCCGTCGGTCAGCACGTATTTAATCTGCATATCCTCGACGTTATAGGCCAGCGGCATATCCTGTTTGCCGCCCGGGGTAAAGTTTCCGTACTCGGTACGCACCAGAGTGCCATCGTTAAGCACGCGGTAGGTGGCGAGTTTGACCCGCGAAAGCGTGGCGAGCGGGGTGACGTTTCTGATGATGTTCTGCGCGCCGGTTTTATTCATGCCCAGCAAATCCGTCGAAACGAACTGAATTGTTCTGGCCGTCGTGTTGGCCGGAACGACATATGGAATATTAGGCAAGGCACCGCAGGCGGTCACAGTCCCGGCGGCCGGGACGCCATTCGCAGTCCCCGTCACCATGCCGATGGCCGAAGAATTCCCTCCGGTGATGATGACCAGATCGTTG
>JACMLC010000714.1 GCA_014379795.1 Pyrinomonadaceae bacterium | reverse complement strand
AGTTTCCGATTTCTGCGCGACCGGGATTTTTTGCTCCGGGCATCACTGTGAACGCCATCTGGCCTGTGACTTTTGATTTCGCAGGGTCGCTGAAAGAGCTAATCCACGCAGGCCAGTTGATGGACATCGCCGCCGTCCCCTGCAAGAGATGCGCTGAGACATCATCGGCGTTGAAGCTGGCATAACCGGGCGGCGCGTACTTGCCCAGCTCAAGCATAAATTTCAAGGCCGCAATGCCTTCCGCGCTGTTGACTGTGGGACGCCCGCTCGCGTCAAACATCTCCGCGCCGAAAGCCCAGAAGATCGGCATAAAATCCGCGACGGCAGCGTTCCCTTGCGCCGCCCGCATCACGTAGCCGTACATCTTGCCGCCGCCGGGTGCGCCCGCCGCTTCGCGCTCCTGAATAATCTTAGTCGCGGCCAGCACTTCGTCCCACGTCGCAGGCTCCTTCAAAGCGTGTTTCTGGAAAACGTCTTTGCGGTAAAAGAAGAGCTGCGAATTGCCGACATAAGGCAAAGCGTAGAGCGCGCCCGTCTGGTACGGATGACGACAGAGCGCGAGTGAGTTCGGGACAAAATCATCATCCGGCCCCGCTGCTTGCCCGCGCCTCTCATAAAAGGGTTTGAGGTCTGTCAGAACATCCGCCGAAGCAAAGCGCGGAAACCACGGATCGTCGAGCATGATTAAATCATACGCGCCCGTCTTGGCGTTCAAATCAACCAGCTCTTTCTCAAACAGATTGGCGTAAGGAAACTCAGCGATGTTGATATGCACGCCCGTCTGCGCCTCGTAATCGCGCGCGGCCTGTTTGAGCGCGTCGCCTTCGACGCCCGAATTGACCGCCAGCGTCAATTGCTTTGCGCCGTCGCTGCTGCCGCCTCCGCACCCCGCGAGCGGCAGCACCGTTAAAACAAGCGAGATGAAAACAGTGACGATTGCTGACAGGCAAGCTTTTCTCATTTGCATTCGGGAACTCTCAAGCGAAGCTGCGGCTGGTCGAACGCGGGCTATAGTAAACCGAACGGCGCGATTTTAGAACTTCAATCAGCCACAGAGGACACAGAGAACTCAGAGAGTTAAAAATTTCAAATTCAATATCTGAAATTTGAAAACTTCTTAAACCTCTGTGTTCTCTGTGTCCTCTGTGGCTAACTTACTTGAGCTTGATTTCCGAAATCTCGGAAAATATCCGCACCAGTGAAAAACCTCATGCACTGGCTGAACTGTAAAAAATCGGTAAAAACATCCGGCAGGCTATAGCCAAACGCCGCGAGTTGAAATATGTTCACTGCATTAGTTAAGGCCTTTAACCTTTCGACTCTGAATTTACTCTCGCGGAGGTTTTATGATGAAGCGTTTCGCCATCCTTTTAATCGTCCTGCTCACAACGGTCTGCTCCGGCCAGTCGCCGAAATTGGCGCAGAAGAGCGATGCTGCGTGGAAAATCGTCGTCGCGCCACGGCTCGAACCCGGCGAGCGGCTGACGGTCTCAGGCACTGTTTATGCTGCGGACGGCAAGACGCCGCTCGCGGGCGCGAGCGTCTACGTTTATCACACGGACATCCATGGCTATTACTCAGGCGAGACGACGAACAATTCCAATCCGCGACTTAACGGCACGATGCAAGCGGACGCGCGCGGGCGTTATGAATTTGAAACCATCAAACCCGGCCCTTATCCTTCGGCGCGCGTTCCGGCTCACATACATTACGTGGTCAACGCGCCCGGCCACAAACAGAAAATTTTCGAGATCGTTTTTGAAGGCGACGAGTTCATAGACCAGCGCACGCGCGACGACGCGCAAAGCGAAGACAGCATCTTTTCCATCCGCCCCCTAGAGAAAGATAAAGACGGCATGCTCCGATGTGTGCAGGATATTAAGATGCGGCAACAATAATCTATCGTCACAAGTTGAGACTGACATTGAAATGAGCGGATAGAAGGAAAGCTTTGCCACAGAGGACCCAGAGCGCACAGAGGCAAGGAAGATTTCAATTTTGATATTCTGAATTTGATATTTCTCTGAGTTCTCTGTGTCCTCTGTGGCTAATCAAACTTCGCTCATCAATTCTTGAAGGAGATAAAATCCATGCGAAGCAAACTATCGTCCCTGCTCAGCGCGTTTGCCCTGTGCGGTTTGCTCATTAGCCTTTTTGCATTCGCTGCCAGCGCGCAGCAACGTCCAGACCCGACCAAACAGCCTGTCGTCCTGACGATGCCCGGGACGGAAAAGGTCACGGTGCAACGCGACATGACTTTTAAGACGGTCGAGGGCGCGGCGCTCAAGATGGATGTTTACTATCCGCCGGACATCAAGGCTGGCGCGCGTCTGCCGGTCGTGATTTTCGTCAACGGCGTGGGGATTCCAAATCTCAAAGACTGGCAAGTCTATGTTGATTGGGGAAAGCTGACCGCCGCCGCGGGCATGATCGCGATTAATCATCAAAGCCGGAGCGCGTTGTCGGCTGTGACGGATGCGGCAGACCTCGTCGCTTATGTGCGCAGCAACGCGGCAACGCTGAAAATTGACGAGAACCGGATAGGCATCTGGGCTTGCTCTGCCAACGTGAACGTCGGGCTACCGCTGGCGATGGATGAAAGCCGCAAATACATCCGCACGGCGGTCATGTATTACGGCGTGATGGATCCTGAGCAAGTGAGTTATGACGTGCCGATGCTGGTCGCGCGTGCGGGGCAGGATATTCCTATCATCAACAACACGATTGATGCTTACATCACGCGTGCCATCGCGCAGGACGCTCCGCTGACGCTTATCAGCTATGCCGACGGGCAGCACGCCTTTGACATTCTCGACAACACAGACCAGTCGCGCGAGATCGTCAAACAGACGCTCGATTTCCTTAAATTTCATCTCCTGAAAAATGAAGCGGCGGATACTGTAATAAAGCGCGCGCCGTCTCCCGGCAGGTTCGTGGCGATGATTAACAATGCCGGGATCATGAAAGCTTTGCAGGCCTTTGAGGAAGGAAAAAAAGCAAACCCGCAGGCCGTGCTGTTCCGCGAGAATGTGCTCAACGGTATCGGCTATCAACTGCTTCAGGACAGCCGCATCCGCGAGGCCATCGAAATCTTTAAGCTCAACGTCGCGGCTTATCCCGAATCGGCAAACGTCTATGACAGCCTCGGCGATGCTTACGAAGCAAACGGTAATAAAGAGATGGCGATACAGAATGCCGAAAAGACGCTGGAGCTGCTCGCCAAAGATACGAACCTGCCCGAAGCGGCCAAGACCCCGATTAGAGACAGCGCGAGCAACAAGCTCAAGCGGCTCAAAGAGCAAAAATAGATGCTAAAGAAAAATCTCTTGCTGCTGGCAGTGATGCTGGCTTGTGTTCAGCTTGTGCCTGCACAGTCTAAGCTTGCGCGCAGTGGCGACTCTGCCGCGACCGGCCAGAATCAAACAATCGCTTTTATCCATGTCAACGTGATTCCGATGACAGGCGCGTCGCGCGTCCTGCTTAATCAAACAGTCATCGTGCGTGACGGGGTCATTGCGGAGATAGGAGCAACCGATAAAACAAAAGTGCCGAAGGATGCAACGCGCGTGGACGGGCGCGGCAAGTTTTTGATGCCCGGCCTCGTTGACATGCACACGCATCTATTTTCGGATGATGAATTTCCCGACGAGCTGGCAGGCGACGAGCTGACGCTGATGCTGGCGAACGGCGTCACGACCATTCGCCTGATGATCGGCACGCCCGAACATCTCATTTTGCGCAAGCGTGTGGCGGATGGAGAACTTCTCGCGCCGACTATTTATGCTGCCAGCCCGCAACTGTCTGGACGCTCGACCGGCGATGGCTTTAACGGGCGCGTCGTCACGACGCCGGAAGAGGCGCGGCGTGCGGTGCTCGATTTCAAAGCCGCAGGGTATGACTTTATCAAGCTGACCAACTTCATCACGCTCCCTGTTTACGACGCTGTCATCGCAGCCGCCAAAGAAGCGGGCATCCGTGTCATCGGCCACGTAGACACGCAGGTCGGAGTCCGGCGCGCGCTCGAAGCAGGACAGCAGATAGAACATCTAGACGCTTATCTGGAATCCGTCTTGAAAGACGATTCGCCCATCAAGACTTCCGTGTCCGACATCGGCCTCTTTCGCAAAGAGAATTGGGAGAGCCTCGATCACATAGACGAGCGCAAGGTCAAAGAGATTGCGCAGGCGACCGCACGCGCGGGCGTCTATTCGACGCCCACGCTAACCTTTTTCAAAATCACCTTTGGCACGGGCGCGAGCGATGAAGAGATTCGCCAGCGGCCTGACTACCGCTTCGTCCCGACCAAGTTGCGCGAAAGGTGGAACAAGGTGAGCAAGCGTTTACGGGATACACAAGCGACAGAGGCGCGGCGGCGCGAGTACGTGCGCGTGCGTAATCTACTGGTCAAAGAGATTCACGCGGCGGGCGGCAAAATCATGACCGGCTCGGACACGCCCGAATGGTTTCTGCTTTACGGCTTCACGCTGCACCGCGAAATCAAAAGTCTGGTCGAAGCGGGACTGACGCCCTATGCCGCGCTCGAAGCGGCGACGCGCAACCCTGCGGAATTTCTGGGCGCGCCCGCCGGCACCGTCGAAAAAGGAAAGCGCGCAGACCTGATACTGCTGCATGCAAATCCGCTGGACGATGTCGCGAATGCGGAAAAACGCGTCGGCGTGATGACGCGCGGACGCTGGCTGCTTGAAAGCCAGTTGCAAAAAATGCTGGATGAGATTGCGCCACGCTTTCAAAAAGCTTTAGACAAAGAAAATTAATCGAGTTAGAGATACAATAGGAGCTTCTTAAATATCTTTTGACAGAGCTTCTATTGTATTTCTTTGTCCGGCGGGTTGTGCTTCTCTGTCCGGCTTGGTAATTTCCGATTGTTAGGGGGCTTAATTATCGAAGCAGCAATGCAAACAAAAATTGAGGCCGCGCGCGACGCGCTCGATGCGCAGGTGCGCGAGATTGTCGGGTGGCATTTCGACCCTCAGACGGGCTGCCCGTTCTGGCTCGAATACGCCAGCCAGCTTGATTGGGATCCGCGCCGCGAGATTCAGACCTTTGCAGACCTCGCGCGCTTCGGTTTCTTTGAGGATGAGTGGCTGCGCGGCGGCCCCGTGCAAAGATGGATACCCAAAGGCTATGCCGGACGCCCGGTCTATACTTTTGAAACGGGCGGCAGCACGGGCGTGCCAAAATCGCGCATCAGCATCGAAGATTTCCGGCTCGATTACGAAGCCTTCAGCGCGACGCTGCCGGACGAGTTTTTTCCAAAGGGCGCGGACTGGCTCTCGCTTGGGCCGACCGGCCCGCGTCGCCTGCGCCTCGCGGTCGAACACTTAGCGCAGTATCGCGGCGGCATCTGCTTTATGGTTGACTTAGACCCGCGCTGGGTCATCAAGCTGTTGAAGATGAACCAGCCGCGCATGGCCGAAGCCTACAAGCAGCATGTCGTCGAGCAAGGCTTGACGCTCCTGCGCGCGCACGCTGGCATTCGTTGCCTGTTCACGACGCCAAAGCTGCTCGAAGCTCTCTGCGAAAAAGTCTCTCTGAAAAAGATGGGCATCACAGGCGTCTTCTGCGGCGGCACGGAGATGACGCAGCAGTTTCATCGCTTCGCCGTCGAAGAATTATTGGAAGGCGCATATTTCGCTCCGACCTATGGCAACACACTGATGGGACTCGCGGTTCACAAGCCGCGCGTGGCGGAAGACAACTATGCAGTCATCTATTACCCGCCAAGCCCGCGCGCGATGATCGAAGTCGTTGACCCCGACAATCCGGAAAAGGTTGTCGAATATGGCGCGACGGGGCGCGTGCGCCTGACGACGCTGACGCGCGAGTTCTTTATGCCGCGCTTTCTCGAACGCGACGAAGCCGAACGCGAACCGCCCTGCGAGCCTTACCCGTGGGACGGCGTGCGCAACGTGCGTCCCTTTTCCAGATTGCAGGCAAACGTGGTCGAAGGAGTTTATTAAAGCATTTGCGATTTTAGATTTCAGATTTGCGATTGGATAAGGACAAGAAATTAATTTTTAATTCTTTAGTCCGCTTCCAATCGAAAATCTGAAATCGCAAATCTAAAATCCATCTATGTTGCACATTCCCATATTAAGAAAAGGCGAGCCGTATAAAAGTCTGGACGTGGCGCGCGTCGCGCATCACCGGACGAGGGAGCCGTTTGTTGAGATCAGTCAGGCCAACAATGGCTTGATACGGCGCGATTTGTTGGAGCAGAAAGCCGCGCGCGATGCGTTGTTGCGGTTTTCGACTGAAGAGCTTTTAACAATTTGTGCGCGGGCGGCTGAGCATTTTGTGAATGAGGCTTTGCCCTTGGGCGATGATATGCAGTCGCCGGGGGATTATATCAGGCAGGTTTCGGCGACGACCGGATTGCCGCATGTGCTGGCGCAGCGCAACATGCAAAAGATTCGCGGCGTGATGGCGGAGATGAGCAACGTGCTCGGCGGCCTGACGCGGAATCTGGATGTACAGATTCTCGACGCGGGATTCGGAGAAGCGGAAGGACACGCTTTGAGTTTTTTCCCGCGCACGGATTCGCTCGGAGTCGTGTTGCCGAATAACTCGCCCGGTGTGCATTCGCTTTGGATTCCCGCGCTGCCTTTGAAAATCCCGCTCGTCTTAAAACCCGGCAGTACGGAGCCTTGGACGCCTTACAGAATTATACAGGCGTTGATTCGCGCGGGCGCTCCCAAAGAGGCTTTCAGTTTTTATCCGACAGACCATTCGGGAGCGGGCGAGATTCTGCGGCATTGCGGGCGCGGGATGATTTTTGGCGACGCTTCTTCGACAGGAGTTTGGAAGGAAGAAGGCCGCGTAGAGATTCACGGCCCCGGCTACAGCAAAATCATCATCGGCGATGACTGCGTCGGCGATTGGGAAAAATATCT
>JACMLC010000713.1 GCA_014379795.1 Pyrinomonadaceae bacterium | reverse complement strand
TTGCCGTCGGGTTGCTCTATCGTTACGGCTACTTTCGCCAGCGACTGACGCGCGAAGGCTGGCAGGAAGAGCATTACGGTGAATCGCATCCATCCGTGATGCCGATTCGGCAGGTCTTGGACGCGCACGGCGCGCCGCTCTTTGTAGAGGTCTCGATGCGCGAGCGTGTCGTGCGCGCGCATGTCTGGCGCGTCGAGGTCGGGCGCGTCGAGTTGTACCTGCTGGACACAAACATTCCAGAAAATCAGGAGACCGACCGCTGGGTGACGGGGCATCTTTACGGCGGCGACCGCGAGACGCGCGTGGTGCAGGAAATGTTGCTTGGCATCGGCGGCGTGCGCCTGTTGAGGAAGTTAAAGATTGAGCCATACGTTTTTCATTTGAACGAAGGCCATTCGGCATTTCTGACCTTAGAGCTGGCGCGCGAGTTGACCGAAGGAAAAGATCACTTGAGCTTCGTCGAGGCCGCGCGCATAGTGCGCGAGCGTTGTGTCTTTACCACGCATACGCCCGTCGCGGCTGGCAACGATGCTTTTCCCTCTTCACTCATCGAAAAATGTTTTGGCTCGTCTTATGAACAAGCTCTTGGACTGAAGCATGACGAATTTCTTGACTTAGGGCGCGTAGACACGAATGACGATATGGAGTGGTACGGCCTGTCGCCTCTGGCGATTAAGATGTGCCGCTCGACGAATGGCGTCAGCCTCAAGCATGGCGAAGTCTCGCGCGCCTTGTGGCAGGAATTGTGGCCTGCCGGGACTGAGGTCAAAGATGTGCGAATCACGCACGTTACCAACGGCGTGCACGCGCTGACGTGGGTCGCGCCTCTCTTGCGCGAGTTGTTTGTCAAATACCTCGGCGAAGACTGGATGATGCGCGCTCACGACAAAGACGCGTTCGCCGGCGGCATCGAACAAATTCCTGACCGCGAGTTGTGGGACGCGCATCGCCTCCTCAAACAACGCCTGATCGCTTTTGTCCGGCAACGCTCTTTTCACGCGCGCCAGCATCGCAGGGAGAAAGCAGAGTACACAGAGGCGGCGCGCACGATGTTTGACCCGGAGGCTTTGACCATCGGCTTTGCTCGCCGCGTGGCGGGATACAAACGCTGGAAATTGCTTTTGACAGACCCGGACAGGCTGATGCGCCTGATTGATGATGCCTCGCGCCCCGTGCAATTTGTCTTTGCGGGCAAGGCGCACCCGCAGGATCAGGGAGCCAAACTGACCTTGCAGCAGCTTGCCGTCTGGAAATATGACCCGCGCGTGATGCGCCGCGCAGTTTTTTTACAGGATTACGATCAAGAAATCGCGCGCCAGCTCGTTCAATCAGTGGATGTCTGGCTCAACGTCCCGCGCCGCCCGCAGGAGGCTTCCGGGACGAGCGGCCAGAAAGTAGCGATGAACGGCGGTCTGAATCTTTCGGTTCTGGACGGCTGGTGGATCGAAGGCTACGACGAAACGAACGGCTGGGCTATCGGCGAGCAGGACGAGAGCGCGGATGAGACGCTGATGGATGCGAGCGATGCTGAATCGCTCTATCGCGTGCTGGAACAAGAGGTCGTGCCGCAATTTTACGAGCGCGACGCAGAGGGCATTCCGCGCCGCTGGGTCAAGATGATGAAGCGTTCGATAGCCACGCTGCTGCCCGTCTTTAACAGCGATAGGATGGTTGAAGAATATGCGCGCGAAATCTATTTATAGCATCTCTCTTAAGAGCTTGCTGAAGGTGAAGCTATTGTTAATCTCTTTCCTCTTGCTCTCCGTCACAGGCTTTGCGCAGAAGGCAAAGCTGGACAAGGAATTCAGTCTCAAAGCAGGCGGTGAAACGCTGGTCAAAGAGGCCGGACTTAAAATCAGATTCGGCTCAGTCGTCGAAGATTCGCGTTGTCCAGAAGGCGTGAATTGCATCTGGGCTGGCAACGGGAAAATCACCGTGACGTTGAAAAAGGGAAGACAAAAGGCGGCTTCGTTCGAGCTGAATACGATGTTAGAGCCGAAGGGCATTACCTATCAGGGCTATGAAATCAAGCTGGTCAAGCTCGACCCGTATCCGAAGAATAACATGACTGTTAAAAAGAGCGATTACGTAGCGACGCTAGTGGTCAGTAAGAAGAAAAAAGCTTGAATGGTTTAATAGCATCTTTCGCATGAAGACCTGTCAGAAATGCGGGACGAGTTATGAGAACGCGCAGAGCTTTTGCTCGCGCGACGGCGAAGTCCTCAAAGACGATCATACGGAGATGGTCGGGCGCATTCTCGACAATCAATACGAGATCGAAGCTTTTATCGCGGAAGGCGGGATGGGAGCGGTCTTTCGTGCGCGGCACACACTGCTCGGCGACCGTGTCGCCATCAAAATCCTGCCACCGGAGATGCGGCGCAACGCCGAATGGCTCAAGCGTTTTCAGCGCGAGGGACAGGCTGCGCGCCGCTTTCGCCATCCGAACGCGGTCATCGTCCACGACCTGCGCACGTCCGGCGAAGGCTGGAATTATCTCGTCATGGAATACGTAGAGGGGCGCACGCTCGATGAAGAAGTCAAAGAGCGCGGCGGTCGTCTCGCGCCTTCGGAAAGCATCAGGATTATAGAGGCTGTGGCGGGCTTGTTGGACGCGGCGCACGCGCAAGGCGTGATTCATCGTGACTTGAAGCCGTCGAATATCATGCTCACGAAAGAGAGCGGCTTGGTCAAAGTGCTTGACTTGGGAATCGCGAAGATCAGCGATTTGCAGATTGGCGAGACTGCTTTGACGACCGCAGGGCAATTGCTGGGGACGCCTTATTACATGTCGCCGGAGCAGTGGGGCGAGATTCCGCGCGACGGCGGCATAGAGATAGACGGGCGCGCGGACATCTATTCGC
>JACMLC010000712.1 GCA_014379795.1 Pyrinomonadaceae bacterium | reverse complement strand
GCTCGACGTGAGAGCTTTGCGCGAGCGCATTGAGAGCGATGCGCGCACAGGCTTGCAACCTTTCTGCGTCGTCGCCAGCGCGGGGACGGTCAACACCGGCGCGGTTGACCCCTTGGCGGAAATCGCAGGCGTCGCGCGCGATCAGGATTTATGGTTTCATGTTGACGGAGCTTACGGCGCGCCCGGCGTGTTGGATGAAAAGCGGTGCGCTCTGTTTGAAGGTTTAGAGCTGGCCGATTCCATCTCGCTCGACCCGCACAAGTGGCTCTACGCGCCGATTGATTGCGGCTGCGTGCTGCTGCGCGAGCCGTCGCATGCGCTCACGGCTTTCAGGACGGGCGAAGCCGATTACATCAAAATTTACGAGCAAGATGAAAGAGAAGCTTTCGCCTTCTGGGATTACGGCGTGGAGTTGACGCGCCGTTTTCGCGCGCTCAAGGTCTGGATGATTTTGCGTTACTACGGAGCGCGCAAAATCGGCGAAGCTATCAGCGAAGACCTCGCGCTGGCAAAATATTTCGGAGAAAGAGTTGAAGCGGCTAAAGATTTCGAGCTGCTCGCGCCCGTCGAGTTGAGCATTTGCTGTTTTCGCTACGTGCCACAGGCTGTGCGCGAGCGGCTGCAAGCGGCGGATGAAACGTTGCGCGATAAGATAAATGTCGGCCTGGATGAATTGAACGAGCGGCTGATGTATGCGTTACAACGCGGCGGGCGCGCTTATCTCTCGAACGCGACCTTGCGCGGGCGATTCGCACTGCGCGCCTGCATCGTCAACTTTCGCACGACGCGCGCCGACATAGACTTGACGCTTCGCATCCTGCGCGAAACAGGTGAAGAATTACTGCCACAGATGAACACGGATAAGAAATAGCATCACATCAACTTGATTTCATTAAGGGCAAACTTTGTCTCAATCACTAGCGGCGCTTGGAATAAGTTTCCGGCGGCGGCGCAGTCGCGGGAAAATTAGCCATAAGAATATTGTCATCGCGGCGCAGAGATAGCCGAAAATGTCTCCGACGGCAGCATAGACTGTGTGCCCTCCTTCGATGAGCGCGACCTCTTGCAGAATCTTGTCCGGCGGGCGCGGACTCTCAGGCGTTCCGGCGACATAGGTTTCGGCGTAAATCTTCCCCGTCACATCCACATAGGCGGAGACGCCTGTCTGCACCGCTCTGACTAACTCCGTGCGATGTTCAATGCTGCGAAAGACGCTGAGGGATAGATGCTGCCAGGGTTCGCTCGTGTCGCCGAACCATGAATCGTTGGTGAGATTCACCAGCAGGTGCGGGTGCAGCTTGCCGACTTTGCGCCCGAACGCGGGAATAATATCCTCTAAGCAAATCATTGGCCCCAGCCGCCACTCGCGCCCGTCCTTAGTCCGAAACGGGAATGCCACTGCCGATTGGCCCGCCGCATACTGGCTGCCAGATTGCGGCGCAAACTTTTGCAGCCACGGAAACGTTTCGAGAAACGGAAAATACTCGCCGAAGATGAGCAGTTGATTCTTGTCAAATCTGCCCGCAAACTTTCCGCTCTGATCGAGCATAAACGCGGTGTTATACATCGGGCGGCGATTGACAGTCGGCTCGTAGGTAATAACGTTGAAGATGAGCGGCGCTGTAAAGTTGCGGCGGATTCTGGAAGCGCTTTGCTCAGGCTTATCGCCCTCCGCTTGGCGCGAAATGGCTTCAGGATAAGCCGATTCAGGCCACACAATCAGGTCCGCGCCTGCGGCTTCAAGCTCTGCGGACAGCTTTTGGAGAGTGGCAATTTGTTGATACGCAAATAGCCCCCTGCTGTTGCCGATGTCGTTGGAGCTGACGTTCGGTTGGATGATGCCGACTTTGATTTTGGGAGCGGCGGCGCGCAATCGGCTCATCTGATTAATGCGAAAGTATCCGTAAGCTAACACGCCTGCGACAATCAAAGCAGACACGAGCGCAGTTCTTAACCTGCGGCGCGGATTTGTCACAATATCGTAGATTGCTCCGTTGACCATTATCAGCAATGCCGTCACACCGAGCGGCCCGGTGAGGTCTGCAATCTGTATGAAGTGTAATTGTCGCGCCAGCGTCATCGCCAGATAAAACTGAAAAAGAAGCGGCATGCACAACTCGGCTGTGACCATGATGAGAGGAGCCAGCAGAGCCAAAGGCAGGTCAAAGTTACGGCGGATAGAATGCAATATCCATCCTAAAAACAGTAGCCCTAAAGCTTGAAAGCTACAAACCGCGATGAAGAGAAGGACAGCTAGAGGCCGGGGCAAACCGGCGAAACGCTCTATGACGGCAATCATCCAGTAGAAGCCGCCCGCATTGCCCACGATTCCCATACACCATGCGAAGAGCGCAGCCCGCCATCTTGACGAAGCGCGCTCCATAGCAAAAAGCCCGGGCGCCATCGCAAACCACGCGAGGGGCCAGAGGTTAAATTTAGGACAGGCGAGGAACCATAGAATGCCGGAAAGAACGCCGAGTCCTAGTCCCACCGGAAGCTCATAACGTCCCAGCTTCGATGCCGAAACGAACTCAAGCTGATTCTTGAGTTCGTCGGGCATGTTTGGCTTGACATCCGTTTGAGTTGACACAGGCTGATTGGCTTCCATCATACGCACAGAATCTTCGCTTAAACTAGACTGCTAACGGCTAATGGTCTTTTCTATCACAGGCCACATGGCTTCCGCCCACGCTTCATAACCCGCGTCGGATGGATGAAGACCATCTGCGGAAAAGTATTCTGCGTGTGGCTGCATAGTGTAATGTATTCGTATGAGCAATTGTACTCCTGATTCGAGTTCGTGATAGCAGCCGATTTTGAGAGAGCGAGCAAAGGCTTAATGGTGATTGCTCCCCGCGCTAAAGCTGCGGGGCTTCTCAGGCTAACCCGCTATCGAGCTTGATGCCTGAACGGTCAATCCGACCGTACGTTGGAGAATTACTTGAGCAGAAACATGGTCACGATTCGCAGACAAACCACACGACAGACAATGATGCCAGCGTTGGCGCAAGGTCTTAGGTGTGCTTGCTCCGCAGGTGCATGTTTGACTCGTGCCGTTTGGGTTCACGCGAAAGAATTGTCTACCAGCGTTTTCAGCTTTATAGGCTATCTTGTCGAGGAACGTTCCCCACCCGGCATCATTGACCGACTTGGCAAGCATTCCACTTGCCAGCCCCTTAATGTTCAAATCTTCGACGGCAATCAAGCCGTAACCATTGACCAGCCAGCGGCTAATCTTATGGTGAAAGTCGGCGCGTTGTTGTTTGACATGCGCGTGTGCTCGTTGCAGAAGTTGGATGGCTTTACGTCTGCGGTGCGAGCCTTTCTGGCGACGGGTAACTTTACGCTGTGCGCGTCTCAACTTCGCTTGGGCTGCTCGATACCAGCGTGGATTCTCTATCTCCGTACCGTCGCTCAAAGTCGCAAAGGCAGACAGCCCAACGTCAACGCCAACCCTTTCGAGCGAATCGGGCAAAGGCCATGCTTCGCACTCCACAGAGAAGCAGGCATACCACTTGCCGCACTCACGCTTGACCGTGACCGTCTTAATCTTCCCTTCAACCCCACGATGCAACTTAACCTTGATAAGTCCGATGCCTTGCAGTCTGAGCTTGGATTGAATCAACTTGCAGCCGTCGCCGTAACTTGGAAAGGTAAGGCTGTCAAAACGAGTGTGCGATTTGAAGCGCGGAAAGCCCGCCTTTTGTTTCTTCTGGACGCGGCTAAAGAAAGCCTTAAAGGTTTTGTCCACACGGCGCAGAACGTCTTGGCAGGCAGAGAAGTTAGCCAGCGACAAGTCTCCGTGAGCGCGAATCTCTTTAAGTTGGCTGGCTTGGGTGTAATAGTTGACTGATTCGCGGTTGATGCGCCAAGCATCTCTCCGCTCTTGGAGACAGGCATTGTACAGTCTGCACGCTTCGGACAGTTGAACGGTCAAGGCTTCAACTTGCGTGCGCGTTGGAAACAATCTATAGCGATAAGTTATTCTTTGTTCAGACATAGCCAGCCGTTTGAGTAACCACTCAAAAGTCTTGGTGAGGCTCGGCAAACGTTACCAGCGTTTGTTAGAGCAGTTTTTATTTTACTACAGTTGCGGCAGAAATAATCGCTGGAATGCGCGATTGTTGATGCTGCACATTCCTCTCCGACATAAATGCGTCGGAGTCTCCTTTGAGGTTCTGATGGAGCAGGGAAGCAGGGAAAGTCTTGAGCGCGAGTTGCAAGTCGCCCTGAATCTGGCGCGCGAGGCGGGGGCGGCGATCCTGGAGCATTACGACGAGCCGGTCAGAGTCGAGCGCAAAGTTGACGCGGATGATTACATAGAGCCTGTCACGGAGGCCGACCGCACCGCTAATGAGTTGATCGTCAGCCGACTTCTCAAAGAGTTTCCGGGCGATGGCATGCTGGCCGAAGAATCCGTTGACACCGAAAGACGCTTGAGCAAGCGGCGCGTGTGGATGGTTGATCCGCTCGATGGCACCAATGGCTTTATCGCACGCGACGGAGATTTCGCGGTGCAGATCGGATTGGCAATCGAAGGCGAGAGCGTGCTCGGCGTCGTGTATCAGCCGCTGCCGGATGTTTTGTATTGGGCGACGGCGGGAGGCGGGGCATGGATCGAGCGTCAGGGCGGAGCGGCGGAGCGTGCGCGCGTCTCGGATGAGAGCAACCTGCACAGCATGCGACTGGCGGCGAGCCGCTCCCACAGAAGCCCGCGCATGGACAAGGTCGTCTCGGCTCTGGAAATCAGGGAAGAAGTCAATCGCGGCTCGGTCGGCGTCAAGGTCGGTTTGATCATCGAGCGGCAATGCGACCTCTACGTGCATCTCTCGCCGCGCACGAAACAGTGGGACACTTGCGCGCCGGAAGCCATTCTGCATGAGGCGGGCGGACGCCTGACAGACCTCTTCGGGCAGCCGCTCAGTTACAACTCGCCCGAAGTCCAGAATCGCAACGGCGTCGTCGCCACCAACGGCGCGGCGCACGACGAGGTTATAAGGCGTCTCGCGCCGCTGCTCACACAGTTCGGGCGGCTCCGGGTCGAGACCTGAAATTTCGCAGATGTCAGATATTGGAAATTCGTGTACCATTGGCGCGTCTGACAAGGTTCTCTGATGGATGTTAGGGCACAATGCTCCGCTGACATC
>JACMLC010000078.1 GCA_014379795.1 Pyrinomonadaceae bacterium | reverse complement strand
CGGTCACGCGTCTCTTTGAAGAGAACAAACATCTCACGCGCCGCGTGCGCGCACTCGAAGAGATCGCAGCCCGCGTCGAAGCCGAAGATTTAATCGTAGAGGCCACAACAAACGGCGCGGGCGCGCGTGTCGTCTCGCGCATCTACGATGAGCGCGATGCGGAGAGCCTCAAGCGGCTCGCGCTCGCGCTTATCAATCACCCACAGACGATCGCCCTGCTCGGCTCGCGCGATGGCGACGCGGCGCGACTGGTCTTCGCGCGCTCAGCCGATGCGAGCGGCGACATGAACGCGCTGCTGTGTGAAGCCTGCGCGATGCTCGAAGGGCGCGGCGGCGGTCGCCCGGACATGGCGCAGGGCGGAGGCCGCGCCGTCGAAAAGCTGGAAGCAGCGCTTGAATCTGCGGCTCTTAAAATGTCAACCTGAAAGTCTCAAAAGAACGGAGAGTATGTATCATGCCCAAATTTATCATCGAGCGAGAGATTCCCGGCGCGGGCGATTTGACTGAAGAAGAGTTACAGGCTATTTCCCAAAAATCATGCAGCGTGCTCGGCCAGATGGGGCCGCAGATTCAATGGGTGCAGAGCTTCGTCACAGGAGATAAAGTCTATTGCGTCTATATCGCTCCCGACGAAGAAATGGTCGCTGAGCACGCACGGCAAGGCGGCTTTCCCGCCAACAAAATCTCTCGCGTGAAATCCGTCATAGACCCGACCACCGCTGAAGCATGACGAAGCTTCGTAGCTGTTTGAAAATTCCGTTAAGCCGCGCGAGCGGCACAGAGAAGGTAGCCAGACGTGCAACGTCTGGTGAGATGCAACAATCGTTTCCGCGCCGCAAGGTGCGGACAGACAGGTTCTGAGCGCATCTTCAATGCGCGCATCTGTTCTTCAACATTCCAGACGTTGCACGTCTGGCTACCTTCTTATCGCGCCTTCGGCGCAATTTTCGGAATTTTCAAAATAGCTTCTTATCAAGCAATATTTCCCGGCAATTCGTAAGCTGAATCACAGCTCTTTTTTCGCTTATCTTTCACGGGCGCGCTGCTTGACACCATCGCGCCCGCTCCTTATCATCACTCTCGCCACAAAAGCGTGGGGCAGTAGCTCAGTTGGCAGAGCACCGCATGGATGGATTGCGTTATAATGTTATCCATGTCGAGACCGAAGAATCCTAAAGCCTGTCGCATCTGCCCGAATCCTGTGAAGGATTACGTTGCTGTCTATTGCAGTAATAGATGTCAGCAACAAGCTCAGCACAAAGCGTATATCGAGCGTTGGAAAGCCGGTTTAGAAACGGGCGTAGCCGGAGCAGCGGCAATATCGAAATACATACGCCGCTATTTTATTGACAAGCATGGTGAGAAATGCCAACAATGTGGCTGGCAAGAGCGCAACCCGGTAACGGGAAAAGTTCCGCTGACAATAGACCACATTGACGGCAATTGCCTGAATAATTCAGAAGTGAATCTCAGGCTGTTATGCCCGAACTGCCATTCACTGACGCCTAGTTATGGCAATCTTAATAGAGGTAGAAGCCAAAGATATTACAGACGCGCACAGGCAACCATGAAAAGAATTTTAGGTGATGTAGCGTCAAGGCATGAGTAAGTTTTAATGGGGCAGTAGCTCAGTTTGGCAGAGCGCGACGTTCGCAATGTCGAGGTCAGGGGTTCGAGCCCCCTCTGCTCCACCAAAAATTACAACGATTTACGGTCAGCGATTGCTGGCCGTTTTCATTTCGGGACGCTTTCAATGGTG
>JACMLC010000711.1 GCA_014379795.1 Pyrinomonadaceae bacterium | reverse complement strand
TGGTGTTGGTGACGTTCAAGCGACCGAGCTGCGCGTTGTTCTGCAAGGCTGCCGCGTTCGGAAAGGCAGTCGCATCGAGCGTGAGCGCGCTGATGCGCCGCTCTTCCGTGAGGGCTGTGTACTCGCGCGCGTCGCCTTCGTTGGCTGTGACCAGATAGGTGTTGCCCTGATAACGATAGGAGGCAATCGCGTCCGGCTGGTACATGCCGAAGACAGGCCAGTTGGCTATGTTGATAAGGCCTGCGCCTCCCGCTCCGTCTCTGTCGCTGGCATCGAGGCTGTTGCCAGCCAGTTGATGATTCTTAAAGCCCAGCCCTTTGAGGCTCGTAAACACTCCTTGCGAGATGTCCAGAATGCCTATCGCGTTATTCTCCTGAAGCGTGACCCAGGCGGTCTGCGAATCGCCAGAGATAGTGATGTATTCCGGCTCAAGGTCTTTGGCGACGGTCGCGTTGACGCCGAAGATGCGGATGCTCGAATCGAGCGGCGCGCTGTTGAAAGCCGCGAATCCGGCGGTCGTGACATCCGCCTGCGTAATGTTAGCGACTCCGCGCTGAAAGGGCGGATAGTTGAATCTGGATTTTCCGATGCGCAGGTCAATGATACTGACTGAACCTTCGGGGTCGTTCAGGTAATCGGTGCTCGGTTCTGCTTCATTCGCCACCAAGACCTTTTCGCCGTCCGGCGTGAAAACGAGCATGTCTGGAATCGCGCCGACCTGAACGCTGCTCAGAAACGTGCCGTCTGTGTTGAAGAACACAGCCTTGCCCGGATTCTGCGCGGGAGCGGCCTCGACCGCGACTGCGACCACTCCGTTTTTGACCGCCACGCTGTTGGCATGATGCCCGTAAGCGGTCAGGTTGATGGCGAACAGAAACGACGGGCTGGCGGGATTGCTGACGCCCAGCACGTCTATGCTCTGGTTGGCGACATTGACGACGAAGAGCCGCTGGCTGAGCGGATCATGCGCGACGATCTCTGCCCCGCCGCTATTAAAGATGTTTGATGAATAAGTCCCAATCGCTTGGAGTGTGATGTCCGGCGCAGCGAGTGCGCTGACAGGGCTGAGCAATAACGCCGCCATCATCGCCGCCAGAGTTCGCTTGAACGCGTAAGTTTTTTTCAAACGGAAAATCTCCTTATCGAAATCGAAGTTTGATTCAAAGACCTTTGAAGACAAACAAACTGAAAATCATCAGCAGGAAAATAGCTGCCAGATGCGGCAGGCCGAACACATGCTGGCCGCAATAGCGACACCGCGCCTGCGACCTGCGCAGGTGTACCTTGCAAACGGGGCAATATCTTTTTCTTTTGCTCTTCATCGGCGAGAGCAGGGCAAAACCATCCCGGCGCTTCTACACATTCGGCTGAAGCAAGAGTTTAAGAGGCAAGTTAGACAGAGCGGTTAAGTCCGCCTTAAATCTTGGTTAAGTGTGAATATGAGATGGGCGATTCGATAATGCGGAAGAATAACACAACCCGATTATCTCTCTGCTTCATACTTCAATCGTCCGCGAATGCGCCGCGCCTGAGCTTTTGTCCTTTAGGCGACTTGCTTTATGATAAGAAGAGCCGGGGCAGGATAAAGGCAAGGCTTTTAACATTCCGTCAACATACCGGCTTTATATTGATTTCAGTCATTGAAACATGAAACCTATCTTAATCGAACAACCGGAATCCGAAGCGGCGAGCCAGAGCGTAGGCGCGGTTGAGCTGCCGCCGAATTTGCTGCATCACAAGCACCTCTTGTTCAACCGCGAGCTGAGCTGGCTGGAATTTAATCGTCGCGTTCTCGAAGAAGCACTGGACGAGACGCAGCCCTTGCTTGAACGCCTCAAATTCTTAGCCATCTTCTCGACCAACCTCGACGAGTTTTTTATGATTCGCGTCTCCGGCCTCAAAGAAGAGTTGGAGGAGGAGATACACGAGCCGTCGCCGGACGGCATGACGCCCGCAGAGCAGTTGAAACAGATCAGCGAGCAGTTGCGCCCGATGGTCGCTGCGCAAATGCGTTGTCTGACGCAGGAGATTCTTCCCGCGCTCGAAACCGAAGGCATCTCTGTCACGCCTTACAAAGAACTCACGACAGAGGAACAGCAGGCTCTTGATACTTACTTTATGGAAAACGTGTTCCCGGTGCTGACGCCGCAGGCGGTTGATCCGGGACATCCTTTCCCATACATCTCTAACCTGAGCCTCAATCTGGGTTTGATGATTGAACCGGCTGAAGCTGCGGGCGAGGACGACGCAGAGCACTTGAGCGACGAGCTGAGGTTTGCGCGTGTAAAAATTCCGCCGCTCGTGTCGCGCCTCGTTCCGGTCGGCGACACGGACAAGAAGTTCACACTGCTCGGCGACGTGGTGGCGGCTAATATTGATGAGCTGTTTCCCGGCATGCGCTCAAGCGGAAGCTACCTGTTCCGCGTGACGCGCGATGCGGACATAGAGATTAGAGAAGACGAGGCGGGCGACCTGTTGCGAATGGTCGAGCAGCAATTGCGCAAGCGTCGTTTCGGAGACGCGGTGCGGCTCGAAGTCTCTGACGAAATGCCGCCGGAGATGGTCGCGTCCCTGACCAAATCTTTAGACCTCACGGACGATGATGTCTATCGGATTGAAGGGCCTTTGAACGTCCCCGATTTCATGCGGCTGTACGGCTTGGAAAGCCCTGAATTGAAGGACAAGCCGCTGCAAACTTCTGTGCCTGCGCCGCTCGCACAGGGGCAAAACATCTTCGATGTCATACGCCAGCAAGACATCCTGCTGCACCATCCATACACGGCTTATTCGACGGTCGTAGAGTTTATTCAAAAGGCCGCGCTCGACCCGGACGTGCTGGCGATTAAAATCTGTCTCTATCGCGCAGGGCAAAACTCGCCCATCGTTCCAGCCTTGATCGAAGCCAGCGAGC
>JACMLC010000710.1 GCA_014379795.1 Pyrinomonadaceae bacterium | reverse complement strand
CATTCAGTAGCTAGTAGCAATTTATAAGCTCGCAACTTGGATTAATTCTCAAGTGCGTCCGTGGCTCTGACTGCTTCCAACGCTTCACGGTCTTTCAGGAAAAGTTTTTGCAGCCGCTTTCGCAAATTGATTCTAAAAACACCCGGCTGCGACGCAGCGCCAAACTGGTTGGGTGACAACACGCGGCCTTCCTTATCGAAGATGACAAGCAACGGAAGGCGCGTCCGCTCGGAAAACTGTTTATAAGCACGTTTGTCCGGGTCGCGCAGCACGGGGAACGTAAAGTCTAGTGTTTGAGCAAAGCGACGCAGATCTCCATCCGACATCTGCTCTTTGTCATCCACGCTCACCCACACAAATTTGATCGGGCGATCTTTAAATTCCCTGTGCAGGATTTCCAGATCGCGCAATTCTTCATGACACGGCCCGCACCAAGTCGCGCCGAAAGCGACCAGCACATAATTGCCGCGCATCTTCGAGAGGTCATACTTGTTGCCGTCAACACCCTTAAGCTTGATGTTGATCTCACGATCATCCTCGTCAACAAACTTCTCCGCGCGTAAGGGGAATTGTGCAGCGCTTAGGAAACAGAAAAGCAGGAACAACAGGGGAAATTTTTTCATATCGGGCTACAGAGTCAAAATACTATTTACCGCTCGCGTCTTCAGCTTTCTGCGCGAACGAGCCTCCGGTCGCGGGCTTTACAACGCGCTCTCGAACAGCCTGTATACTTTCACGCGAACGATTCAGGAACGGGCGTGGATACACTCCCATGTACAGCATGAGCGCGAGCAGCGGTAAGAGCAAGCCGACCTCGCGCCAGCTCAGGTCTAACAATGTAGCATTCTTAGGGTTCGTGATGCGACCAAAAACTACGCGCTGCAACATCCACAACATATAAACCGCAGCCCAGATGACCCCCGTCGCTGCCAGCCCCGTCGCCCACCAAGCCCACGTCACAGCGTTCGATGTCCACATCCCCAACATGATTAAAAATTCGCCGACAAAGCCATTCAGGAACGGAAGGCCGATGCTTGAGAGCGAAGTGATGACAAAAAAGACAGAGAACCACGGCATCACCTGCGCCAGCCCGCCGAAATCGGAAATCTGCCGCGTGTGCCTGCGCTCATAAATCATGCCGACAATAAGGAAGAGCGCGCCCGTCGAAACCCCGTGATTGAGCATCTGGTAAAGCGCGCCCTGCAACCCCTGCTCTGTAAAAGAGAACAAGCCGAGAACGACGAATCCCATGTGGCTCACGGAAGAATAAGCGACCAAACGCTTCACGTCCGGCTGTACCATCGCCACCAGCGCGCCGTAGATGATTCCGATAATTGCCAGAGTGATGATGACCGGCGCAAACTTTCTCGAAGCATCCGGAAAGAGTGCGAGATTAAAGCGCAGCAATCCGTAAGTCCCCATCTTCAATAGCACGCCCGCCAGGATCACAGAGCCAGCGGTCGGCGCTTCCGTATGCGCGTCCGGCAGCCACGTGTGAAAAGGGAAGAGCGGAACTTTGATACAGAAGGCGAAGGCAAAGGCTAAGAAGAGCCAGAACTCTGCGCGCTCGCCAAAAGTCGCTCCGCCCTTGAGCGCATTCAGAACCGTGACGTAATCAAACGAGCCTATGTAGTAATAGATGGCGATGATGCCGACCAGCATCAACAGGCTGCCGAGCGCGGTGTAGATAAAAAATTTCGTCGCCGCGTAAATCCTACGCTCGCCGCCCCAGATACCGATCAGGAAAAACATCGGAACCAGCGACGCCTCGAAGAAGAGATAAAAGAGCAGCAAATCAAGCGAGACGAAAACTCCGATCATCGCTGATTGCAGCAGCAGCAGAAAGGCATAAAAAGCAACCTGTTTTTTCTCCACCGCATTCCAGCTTGAAAGCACGGAGATGGGAACCAGCAGCGTTGTCAAAAGCACGAGCCACAGGCTGATGCCGTCCACGCCGAGGTGATAGCGCGCTCCGATAAGATTGATCCACTCCGAGTTCTGCACAAAGCTAAAACCGTCGGCGCTGTTTCCCCCATCGCTTCCCAGCAAAAACAGCGAGAGGACGAACGTCGCGAGCGAAAACAGCAGCGCAATCCAGCGATAATGCGTCTCCTTGCGATATGGCGCGAATGCGTGCCCGATAGCCAGCAACGCGCCGATGACCGGAATCAAAATCAAAGCTGTGAGCAGGTATTTCTGCATAAAATTCTAGCGACTGAGCAGACCAAACATGTAAGCGAAATAACCTATGACCAGCAGCGCGCCCAAAAGTATGATGGCTGCATAGCTGCGCACAAAACCGATTTGCAGGTAACGCACGACCGCGCCAATCTGTGCCACGCTCCGCCCGAGACCGTTGACTAAACCATCAATGACACCTATGTCAAAGAGCTTCCACAACCCTTCGCGCGAAACGGCATGGATAGGATTGATAATCGAGGCATCATAGATTTCATCCACATAATATTTTTCTTCGAGCAGGCGCGGCATCTGCAACAGCGGTCGCTTGCGAAAGACTGTCCATCCGATACCAATGCCTAAAAGAGCGATGGCGACGGAGATACCTGAAAAGATGCGTTCACTGCGCACTTCTTCAGGCGAATGCGCGGCCTCGCCTGAGGTTTCATGCGCAGGGCTGTCAGCAACCGTCACGGGCGGCGCACTGTCAGTCTGCTGCGGCGCAGGGGATAGGTAACGCGGCTCTCCCGCTTTATGCTCTCCGGGCGTGGTAGCCTGTCCAGCCGGAACTTTAGCAATAACAGGCTCAAGGGCATGCTCGAAATAATTTGGAATCTTGCCGCCACTCAAAGCATACGGCACGCCGACCAGCCCGCCGACGGTCGAAAGAATCGCCAGCACGACGAGCGGCACGGTCATCGTCCAAGGCGACTCGTGCGGCTCCACCGCGCCGTGATGATGTGCATCATGCTCGTCCGCTAACACGTCTCCGGGAGCATGGTGCGGGCGGTCTCCCGCAGATGCTGCATGCGCGTCGTGTGTGGCTTTGCCTTCTTCATGAGCCTGCGCGTGCGCTTCGTCCGCTTGCCCTCCGGCATTGGCCTCACGGAAACGCTCTGTGCCCCAGAAGGTCATGACCATCAAGCGCGTCATGTACACGGCGGTCAGCAAAGCTGTGATCGCGCCGACAATCCAAAGTATCTTTCCAAAGTTGTGCGGAATCCCCGGAGCATGCGTGCTCCAGGTCTTCCACAGAATCTCATCCTTCGAGAAAAACCCTGCGAAGATGGGAATGCCGCTGATGGCGAGCCAGCCCGTCAACATCGTCGCAAACGTAATCGGCATGTACTTCTTGAGGCCGCCCATTCGCCGCATGTCCTGTTCGTGGTGCATGCCGTGAATCACAGAGCCGGAGCCTAAGAAGAGCAGAGCCTTGAAGAAAGCATGCGTCATGACATGGAAAATCGCAGCCACAAACGCGCCGACGCCGCACGCCAGAAACATGTAGCCGAGCTGCGAGACGGTCGAATAGGCCAGCACTTTCTTAATGTCGTTCTGCGCCAGCCCGATGGTCGCCGCAAAAATCGCAGTCGCCGCGCCGATGATGGCGACGATAAACATCGCCGTCGGCGCAAGCTGAAAGATAGCGTTGCACCTGACCACCATGTACACGCCCGCCGTCACCATCGTCGCCGCATGAATCAGCGCGGACACTGGGGTCGGGCCAGCCATCGCATCCGGCAGCCAGACGAAGAGAGGAATCTGCGCGCTCTTGCCTATCGCTCCGATGAATAACAGAATAGCGATTGAAGTGACGCCGCCCGCGATGAGCGCGCCCCACGTAAAAGGGTCTGCGCCCATGCTGCCGATAGTCGTGAGCGCGCTCGTCACTCCCTGCGCGGGCTTATCAAAAAAGCTGATAGAGGCTTTGCCAGCCTGCGCCGTCACAAAGTAGATGAGCATGATGCCCAGCGCCACGCCCCAGTCACCGATGCGGTTAGCGATAAAAGCTTTCTTCGCAGCATCGCCCGCTTCCTTGCGGTCTACGTAATAACCGATCAGCAGATAAGAGCAGAGACCGACGCCCTCCCAGCCGACGAACATCAACAAAAAGTTGTCAGCCAGCACCAGCGTCAGCATCGAGAACATGAACAAATTGAGATAAGCGAAGAAGCGATAAAAACCTTTATCGCCGTGCATGTAACCGGTCGCGAAGAGATGAATCAGAAACCCTACGAATGTGATAAAGAGCGTGTAGATGCCGCTCAGCCTATCCATCGCGAGGCCGAAGTCCGCGCGAAAACCGCCGACCTCAATCCAGGTCCAGAGATGATCCAGAATCGGAGCCGTCGAATGCAGCACGCCGTTATGCCTGAAGGCCAGATAAAAAGCGAGTACCGTAGGGATGCCAACCGCCAGACACGCCACCGCGCCGATAAACTTCTCACTGCGCACACGTCGCCCGACCAGCCAGTTAATGAGCGCGCCTGCGAGCGGTGCGAAAATGATGTAACGAAGCATAAACAGTTTTCAGTTTTCAGTTTTCAGTTTTTAGCTCTCAGCTTTCACGTTCGTTCTGAAAACTAAAAACTGAAAACTGAAAACTAGAGCTTCAAGATATTCGCTTCATCCACGTCGAGCGATTCGCGGTTGCGGAAGATGGCGATGATGATGCCGAGTCCGACAGCCGCTTCGGCAGCCGCGACGGTCATGACGATAAAGACAAAAAGCTGTCCTGAGACCTCGCGGAAATGGCTCGAAAAAGCCACGAACGTCAAGTTCACGGCATTGAGCATCAACTCTATGCACATGAACATAGAGATCACATTGCGCTTGACGATGACGCCGACGACGCCAATTGTGAACAGCACCGCCGAGAGCGCCAGATACCATGAAAGCTGTGGAACCATGTCCATATTAGATTTGCGAT
>JACMLC010000709.1 GCA_014379795.1 Pyrinomonadaceae bacterium | reverse complement strand
GTTGCGAGACGATGTAGCGGAAAGACTGAGCAATGCGCGTGCGTATGACGTGCTCTTCGTTTTTGGGAAAGACGCCGATGATGCGGTCAACCGTCTTGGAAGCATCAATCGTGTGCAGCGTGGAGAGAACGAGGTGGCCTGTCTCAGCCGCTTCCATAGCGACTTCGATGGTTTCGCGGTCACGCATCTCGCCGACCAGAATCACTTTCGGAGCCTGACGCAGGGCGGCGCGCAAGGCCAGCGCAAAATTGGGCGTGTCGGAATGCAGTTCGCGCTGGTGAATCGTAGAGTTTTTGTGCGTGTGCAGAAACTCTATAGGGTCTTCGATGGTCACGATGTGGTAATACTTCGTGTCGTTAATCAGGTCTATGATGGCGGCTAAGGTAGTGCTCTTGCCGGAGCCGGTCGGCCCCGTCACCAAAACGATGCCGTTCTTAATCTCCGCGACTTTCGTCAACTCGGGCGGCAGATCAAAGTCCGTCCAGTTCGGCGGGCGCGAAGGAATGACGCGCATCACGATGGCATGCGAGCCGCGTTGCATAAAGATGTTGACGCGAAAACGCGCTAAGCCCGGCGCGCTGAATGAAAGGTCTGCCGACCCGAATTTATCCAGAGCATCTGCGGCCTGGTGATGAGTGCCGATAATCAGCTTGGCAATACCGGCTGTGTGCGCGGGCGTCAGCTTTTCCAAGCCCGGCACGGGGACTCCCTCCAATTTCCCCACCAACTCGATCTGCGGCGGTCGTCCGGGCGAGAAAAGCAGATCGGAGACCTTACTGTTGACGGCCAGCATGCGCTGGAGCACGACCATGAAATTCGGTGGAGCAGCGGCAGGCGCGTCCGTAGTCGTCGGCGGGTTTTGTATTGTACTCATAAGAAAAGTGATAAGTGATAAGTGATGAGTGATAAGTGATAAGAATGATGCTAAATAGCATTTCTCTTATCACTTATCACTCATTACTTATCACTGTTCTTAATGCGTTAAGGCGTAGACGACGATGTTGACGCCAAAGCGCGTGTTGTCTTTGGCGGCGAAACGCTTGTTCGTCCAGTCGTAGTTCCACTCGCAGCCGTAATCTTTATTGGAATAGAGGACGGCGACGCGCCCGTTGATCTCTACGGCCTGCAAGTAATCATGCACGATGTCGTCGCCCCAGCCGTTCAATTCGTGCGAAGTGGCGGGCGGGCCGTCCTTGAACTCGAAGAAAGAGCGATAAAGCGGATGCTGTTTCGGAAGCTTACGCATAGCCTCTTCCGGGCGGTCGAGAATCGTTTTGATCTCGCTCTCAAAGGTTTTGGCGAACGTGCCGTCTATGTCGTGGTTGCAATCGTCCACGAACATAAAGCCGCCGTTGCGCAAATAGCGTCTTAAATTGACACGCTCCGTCTCGGTAAAACGGAGCATTTTGTTCCCCGTCAGATAGACAAACGGGTAATTCGAGAGCGCATCCGAGCCCACATCCACGATCCGCTCGTTCGGATCAACGCGGATCGAAGTGTATTCGACCAGCGAATTCAGGATATTTGAAGGCATGCGCGGGTCTGCGTCCCAGTTTCCGGAAGCGTAACGCAGGCGTGCGAAAGTGAATCCGCTGACCGCGCTCAAAGGCTTTCGCCCCGGCGCAGAGGCCAGAGCCTTCAGGCTTTTGCCCTGTCCGGCGAGCGCGGCGGTGGCGGTGGCGGCAACGACTGAGTGTTGGATGAATTTTCGACGATCCATTTTGTTGACCTCGTGCGTATATTTATTCGGAGCAAACGCTCCGGTTAGTTTCAGGAAAACTTCGTGACTGAAATTAAACGCATAACACGAACAACTGCGATACAATGAGCGTACATCAAATAGACGCTCTGACGCGAGGGGCAGTAAAAGCCGCTCGCCATTACGGGACGAAAGAGAGGCGCTGGACAATCATGGCAACCTACAGAGACCCTGTTAGATGCTTTGCTCCTTTGGAAGTAATCGAGCGCCTGCTGGAAATTCGCTTGGAAGCAGGCTACACAGAAGCAGTTTTCCTTCTTAAGCCGGATGATATGGCAGCCTACATGGATGCCTACGGATTTGATGTTTACGCTTTTTCCGCCACAGAAAGCGAATTCCACTTTGGAGATTACCGCGCGCCGCTCGCGCCGGGCGGCGATAGAGCGCATTGCTCATTAACGGCACACTGAATCAAGGTCAAAGTAAAAAGGTAAAAGGCAAAAGTGAAGAGGGCTTGAAGGCTTTCCTAACTTTTGCCTTTTTACTTTGACCTGTTGCCTTCACCGGTAGTTTCCTTATTTTCAATCGCCTTAATGACAAAGAACGTGATGTCATCATCGGCTCCGCGCCCCTCTGTAAAAGCCAGCACGTCTTGCTGTATAAAATCAATCAGCTCACGCGCGCCCAGATGGCGGCCCTCGCGCACCCTCTGCTCAAGACGTTCGCGCCCGTACTCTTCGTCGCTCTTATTAGCCGCCTCCGTGACCCCGTCCGTGTAGAGCACCAAGACCTGTCCCGGCTCCAACGACAGATAATACTCATAGTAGCGCGTATCGCGGAACATCCCAAGCGGCAGACCGCCGCGCTCTATAAAATGCGCGCTCCCGTCCGCGCTCATCATCAACGCAGGATTATGCCCTGCATTCGAATATGCGAGCGTCCGATTCGACGTATCCAGCACTCCGTAAAAAGCAGTCACGAACTGGTTGCGCTCGATGGATTCCCACAACAGGTAATTAACCTTCGCCATCGAGATATGCGGCGCGTACCCGATATGAATCGCCGCCCGCAAAGAGGCGCGCAAGAAAGCCATTAAGAGCGCAGCCGGAACGCCTTTGCCCGACACGTCCGCGATGACGATGCCGAGCTGGTCATCGTAGATACGCACCCAGTCATAATAATCGCCGGACACTTCTTCGGTAGAAAAGTTATACGCGCTAATGTCAAAGTCCGCGATCACAGGGTCTGAGGCTGGAAGCAGTTGGAGCTGCACCTGCCTTGCGACTTCGAGCTGTCCCTGTAGACGTTTCTTCTCGACCAGTTGCTCGTGCAGCATCACCTTCTCGATGATAATCGCGACCTGCGACGCCAGCAGCAGCAACACCTGCATATCGTCGTGCGTGTAAGCATTCAGCTCATCGCTTTCAAGGTCAAAGATGCCGACGACTTCGTCATTAGAGATAATCGGCGCGACCATCTCCGACTGCGTTTCGGGACGCGCGTTGATGTAACGCGCATCGCGGCGCACGTCCGGCGAGATGACAGGCTCGCCATTCTGCGCCACATAGCCGATGATTCCCTCGCCCACCTTGAGCCGCAGGTCTAGCAATTCTTCTATGTCGTAACCGCGCACGATCTCCGTGTGAAAAGCGCTTACCGCTTCAGCCTCGTCGTCGCCGACGCGCTCACGATTGATGACATAGATGCCCGCCGCGTCGTAAGGAATCAAAGAGTCCAGCGTGTCCATAATCATTCGCAGGACTTCTTCGAGATCAAGCGAGCGGCTGATCTTTTTCGTGATGTCCAGAAGCAGGCGCAGCTTGTCCGTCGTGGTCAGACCCACACGCGGCAAGACGGCTTCTTTTGTTTGCTCACTCATGTCGGGAAAAGATTATACAGAAGTCGGAAGTCAGGGGTTAGTAGAAAAGAATATAAGCCTGCGAAGCGAGCGGCTGGATAATCTCTTTATCACTTTTGCATCATGTCTGCGTCGCCTAATCCTCTTCCATCGCGGCTTCTGCCAGCAAAGCAAACTCAAGCGCGGCTGATGGATGATGGCGAAAGAAATCGTTGACATCGGATGAAAGTTTGAGCTGCGCCAGTCGCATTCCGCGCGCGGCGAACAGCTCCTGATAACGTAGGTTAGCGCGCTCTCCCGCGCGGTCTGCGTCAAGCGCAGAGACGACGCGAAAACGCGCGAGCGGAGCCAGCCATTCTTCTTTAAGCCCGCCCGCGCCGACAAGGCCGACCGCCGCAAAGCCGTTGGTCATGAGCGTCAACGTGTCCGTAAATCCCTCTACGAGATAGACAATCTCTCCGCTCATCAGATCAGAGAGCGCGTCTGCGTTATAAAGCGAAGGCACGCTGCCGCGCATGTTGTGCCAGCGCGGCTCGACGCCAGAAGCCGTCGTGCGCGCCTGCAAGTAAACCGCGCGGCCTTCCATGTGAAACGGAAACAACAAACGATGCTTGTAAAAGGTCAAATGGGCCTGCGCATTAAAGAGGCCGCTCAGTTGCAATTCGTCAAGCTTAAAAGCATCCAGCATCGCTCGCATCACACGACGATAAGCGCGGCGCGGAAAGTAAACAACTCCGGCCTGTTTAATCGTTCGACTTGCGATGCCGCGTCGCGCCAGATAATTGAGTCCTTCCGTCTGTTCTTCACGGCGACAGGTTTTCAGAAACCTCTCACAGATGGCGGACAAATGCTCCGGCGCAATCGTCTCTTCCGCCGGTTCTTCGCTTTTTCCTGCGTCCGGCGCGGCGCGAAAGGCGAGCGCAGGCTGCCTTTCATCAGCATCAAGCCCAAGCTCGCGCGCCATCTCGCGCACGGCGCGCGGGAAAGACATTCCGTGCATCAGCTCGTAAAACCGGATCGCATCGCCGCCCTCTTCGCGCGAAAAACAATGAAAGAGACCGCGCCGGAAATTAAGCGAAAGACTCGCGCTGCCCTGCCCGCTATGCCCATGCGCAGGAATCGGGCAGCGAACATGAACAGTCGAGCCTGCGCCGCGCGCCTCCGCGCCGCAATAGCGAAG
>JACMLC010000077.1 GCA_014379795.1 Pyrinomonadaceae bacterium | reverse complement strand
TTCGCGCGTGAGCTGCACGAGAGAGGTTTGATCCGCATTCACGACGAACAGATTGCCGCCCGATTGGTACAAGATGCGGCGCGAGTCCGCGAGCCACTGCGCGCCGCCTTCAATCGCGACCGTGCTGGTCAGGCGTCTTGGAGCGACTGGCGTCTCATTCGGATTCAGCACATACAAATCGCCGCGTTTGGAAAAGAGCAGGCGGCGCGAGTCCGGCGACCATTCTACCCCTGCGACGCTGCGCTCGCGCGCCTCCTGCGCCGCGTCGCGCTGCATCACGCGCTCTTCCTTTCTCTCGCTCGTGCGCGCCTCGTCACGCGTTTCCGTTTTAGCCGGACGAGACTCCTTTTCCTCATCAACCGCGCGCACCAGCAGCCGCGTATCACCGCCGATGCGTGTCGAACCGAGATAAAGATCACGCGGGTCTTTTCCACTTGCACTCCACAGGTACGCGACCTGCTCGCCGTCGGGCGAGAGCTTCTCGCCTTCAGGCCGCATCCCCGCAATCGAAGGCTCGCTCATAATCTCGCGCACCGTGAGCGGCGCATTTTTTGTTTGCGCGAGCGACGGTACGGCTTGAGCTAAGAGAATAAGGATGAGAACGAAATGAATGTATCGTCTTTTCATTATAAATTTATCGGCTCTAACTCAACGCTTAAATCTGGAAGCACTGTGATGGTGTGATTGTCCGGCACGTCAAGCCAATCGGACGGGTCATCCGTCAGCATCTCGCTCGCGACGATGACGCTGGAAGCCTGCCCGTCTTGCCCTACAGCGTGCATGTCACAGATTCCGTCCGGCAAACACTCAAAGCGCGTCCCGCGCGAGTAGTGCAGCGAGGCTCCCTTGATGCCTTCCGCAGAGCAGTAGCGCGAAATGACCATCGCGCTCCCGTCCGTCACAGCAAAGTTGTAGAATGAAGCTTCTGCGATGTCAGCCTCCTCAGTCAGTTGAGTCAGGCGCGCGATGGTTTCGACGAGCGCGCGGCGCATCTCTATCACATCCGTTTCCCCGAATGGAGTAGTGAGGCAGTTGAGAAAAAGCGCGAAGGCATGCTCGGAATCCGTCGTGCCCTGAATCATGTTATAAAATTCGTCTTTCAAACTTTCGCGCAGATGTCGCTTGATTTGATGAAAGCCGGAGACGAAGCCATTGTGCATCCACATAAAGCGGTCGTAAGCGAACGGATGCACATTTGTCTCTGTGACGGCCATGCCGGGTGAAGCCGCGCGCACATGCGCAAAGAGATGCGTGGCGCGCGTCTTGGTCGCCAAATCCTGCAAGTTGCGGTTAGACCAAGCGGGCGACACAGAGCGTTGCACGCACGGGCTGGGGTCAATTTCGGGGACGTACCAGCCGACGCCAAAACCATCGCCGTTCAGAGGCTCTTCCCTCTCGCGCGCGTGATGGCTCTGCATAATCAGCGAATTGACAGGGCGATACAGCAAGTCCGCCAGCAAAATCGGCGCGCCCGCATAAGTCAGAAAACGACACATACTTTAATTGACAGGGGAGATGCGCAAGATGAGCGAACAGAGAGATAATACAACGGAACCGGACGAATCGTCCTCACTGAAACGCGATCAGGAGCAGCACGGCTATTATTACGACGACGAGACGGGTTATGAAGTCTACGATCCAACGAAAGATGATGATGACGATAAGGAGACGGATGAGAGCATGTGATTAAGGCTGCCGTGCAGACTGTCTCTTCAGCGAGACTAGCCGGTTGGATAATTTAATCAGCATCCCTCTCATTATCCTTTTTTCCATCGTGGGGTGGCTGAAATATAGCTTCCAAAGGGAAGCCATAAATCCGCTCGAACAACCTACGCTTGAATTCCAGAGGCGGCAGGTCTGTTGGCAATGAGGCAATAACCATCTCGCGCGCGGCATCAAACATCAGCGCGCCCATCAGGAATCGTTCTTCGCCGGAGCGTTGCATCAACATTTCACGCATCATCCGTTCAACTTCGGGCGAGGTGTCATTCATGCAAGCATTCCTTCCATAAGCTATCCAAGCCCAATTCCTGTGTCCACTTTTCCAGATAATTCTTGTCGTAACCCGTCGCCAGCAGATTTTTCACGTCCCGGAGTTGTAGCTCCGAATGAGAATCTCGCGCCCAATCAAGTTTAGAAATAATCAAATCTTCTTTGCTTGTAATCCAGACGGTGAAATCCTGTATGTTGATGACTCTGCGCCGCTCGAACTCAAGTCGCCGGTAATCTGTGTCTTTTCGAATGATGCAATCAACCTTGATAACCGTCTCCTGATGAATCAGGTTGAAAGCGGATTCGTGAGCGATAGCGCGGGCAACTGCTTCACGCGACACATAATAGTCGGGATTGAACAAACTGACGATAGCGTCTATATCATCCGCGCCTAAAGCGACAACGACATCAATATCTCGCGTCATGCGCGGCTGCGCATAGAAATTCATAGCCAGCGAGCCGGTCAACATGTAATCAATGCCAGCCTGCTCAAACCTGCCCGCCAAGTCGCGTACAACATCAATCTCATTCTTCATCACGCGAGCCATTGGATACGAAACTTTTAAACCTTTTCCTTCTTCGGTCGCTCGTTCGCGCGCAGCACGCGCTTGCGGAGGCGGATGGTTTGCGGCGTGACTTCGACCAGTTCATCATCTGCGATAAATTCCAATGCTTGCTCAAGAGATAAATCTTTGACCGGCACGAGGCGCATCGCTTCGTCTGCGGACGCGGCGCGCATGTTCGTCAGCTTCTTCTCTTTGATGGCGTTGACATCGAGGTCAACCGCGCGCGCGTTCTCGCCGATAATCATGCCTTCATAAACTTTGATTTGCGGCCTGGTAAACATCGTCCCGCGCTCCTGCAAATTAAAAAGCGCGTAAGTGGTCGTTTCGCCCATCCGGTCTGAGACCAGCGACCCCGTAGAGCGCCCGCGCATCTCTCCCTGCCACGGGCCGAATCTGAGAAAGAGAGTGTTGATAAGCCCTGTGCCCTTCGTCTCTGTCAAAAACTCGTTGCGAAAACCGATGAGGCCGCGCGAAGGAGTTTCAAATTCGAGCCGCACGCGCCCTGTTCCGTGATTGACCATCTTCATCATCTGTCCCTTGCGCCGTCCCAGCGCTTCCGTGACGACTCCGATAAATTCGTCCGGGCAATCAACCACGACCTGCTCGATAGGCTCTAAGAGTTGTCCGTCAACTTTGCGCGTGATGACCTGCGGCTTTGAGACCTGCAATTCATAACCCTCGCGCCGCATCATCTCAATCAGGATGGCAAGCTGTAGCTCGCCGCGCCCTGAGACTTTGAATTGATCCGGGGAGTCGGTCGGCTCAACCCGGATGGCGACGTTGCCCAAGACTTCTCTATCCAGCCGCTCGCCTATCTGGCGCGAGGTGACATACTTGCCTTCACGCCCCGCGAACGGAGAATTGTTGACACCGAAGATCATCGCAATCGTCGGCTCGTCCACCGCGATGACCGGAAGCGGCTGCGGATTGTCCGCGCTGGTGACGGTCTCGCCGATCTCTATGCCTTCCATCCCGGCAAGGGCGACGATCTCTCCGACGCCCGCGCGCTCAACTGCCTCGCGCTTCAATCCCTCGAAGACGTAAAGCTGAGAGATGCGCGTCTTTTGAATCGAGCGGTCGCGCCGCGCAATCGCCACCTGATCGCCGACGGCAATCTCGCCCGAATAAATGCGCCCGATGGCGAGCCGACCAACATAAGAATCGTAATCGAGATTGGCAACGAGCAGTTGCAAAGCGTCTTCGCGCTGCGCACGCGGAGCGGGAATCGTCGCGATGATTTGGTCAAAGAGCGGGCGCAGGTCACGCGATTCGTCTTCCAGACTTTTTTTCGCTACGCCGTCGCGCGAGATGGCATAGAGAATCGGAAATTCAATCTGCTCGTCCGTTGCGTCAAGGTCGAGAAAAAGCTCGTAAATCTCATCCACTACTTCAGCCGGACGCGCATCATGCCTGTCAATCTTGTTGACGACGGCGATGGCCGGAAGCCGCGCTTCCAAAGCTTTGCGCAGGACAAAGCGCGTCTGCGGCAAGCAGCCTTCAGCCGCGTCCACCAGCAGCATCACGCCGTCAACCATCTTTAAGACGCGCTCGACTTCGCCGCCGAAATCCGCGTGCCCCGGCGTGTCCACGATGTTGATCTTGATGTCGCCATAGCGCACGGACGTGTTCTTTGCCATGATCGTGATGCCGCGCTCGCGCTCCAAATCCATCGAGTCCATGACGCGGTCTCTGACCAGCTCGTTATCGCGAAACGTCCCGGATTGCCTGAGCATGGCATCCACCAGTGTCGTCTTGCCGTGATCAACGTGCGCGATGATTGCGATATTGCGAATTTCCTGTCTCTGTTCAGTCATAATCTTTGCTACGGATAACTCTCTTGAAAAATTTGAGGTTCAATGCAAACGTTGATTCTACCATGCGAGCGGGAGTTGAACCACTTGAGGGGAACTTATCAGGAATTAAAAGCGCCGGTCTGCCTGAGAGCTTCGTACAGCACGATAGCAACAGAGGTGGCAAGATTAAGACTGCGCACGTTCGGGTTAAGCATCGGAATGGTCAGACATCTCTCCCAATTAGCATGCAGCAGTTCTTCCGGCAGGCCGCGCGTCTCCCGGCCAAAGACCAGACAATCATTCATCTCAAAACGCCAGTCCGCGTATGCCTTTGTGGCCTTCGTCGTCAGGTAAATAAATCTGGCTTCGGGTAAAGCGCGATAGAGCGCGTCGAGATCAAGATGACGGTAAAGCTCTACCTCCGGCCAGTAGTCCAACCCGGCGCGACGCACGGCGCGATCATCAAGACGAAAGCCGGTCGCGCCAACAATGTGTAAGGCTGTGCGCGTCGCCGCACACAGGCGCGCGATGTTGCCGGTGTTCGGCGGAATCTCAGGTTCGACCAATGCGACATGCAGCATGATGCGGTAAATATTAAGTGGTTAATCTTGAATCGTAAACCGGCGAAGAATTTATTCTAATGCAATCTTCGACTTGTCAGACGATTGCAGAACAAAAAGAAAGGAACGGCGAGCTTGAAGCTTTGACCGTTCCCTTTAAGTGGCCGCGAAGGCCAGAATGTTGTTGCGCCTATGGAAAGTTGTTGTTCTCGTTTGCCGTGCGGTCGAACTATCTCTTCTTTGCGCCCTTCTTGGCGGCCTTCTTGGCGGCTGGCTTTTTGGCGGCCTTCTTGGCTGCCGGCTTTTTAGCTGCTTTCTTTGCTGCTTTCTTAGTTGCCATAGGTTGTTGCTGCTCCTTTTTAGTTTTTAGCATTGACCACAAGATGCTGTGTTGATTTTGTTCTTGTGGTCAAGAGTAAGCGGCGCACAACATGTTGGTATATAAACGTAAAGCGCGCTCTTGTCAACAACTTATTACTACTTAATGAATTTTTTTTTGAGATGATAAAAAAAATTTGCATCACGCTCTCGATCAGAGATGAACAATCACACGCGCAGATGATTCTTCAGACGTACTTCTCTACGACTTTAATGAGTGATGAAGCATGTGCATGAGAGGTTCGCGCACGCGCTGAAAAAAGTATGGCTCATCAATTTTAAAGTGAGGCTGATGACTTGGTGTGGTTAGAGTGGCGGAAGAAAATCATCCTCTGAAGAGAGGAGTAAAGATCCATTGATCGTGGCGATCAATTCCGTAGTAATGAAGAACGGAGTTGCGACGGCTGCGGCTGACGACGCCGAGAAATGGGCCGGAGCTGTTGGCCGAAGAGTCTTCGCCGCCCGGAGCATCTTCCTCTGACTTGGTATCAACGAGGCCGGACATTCTGATGATGAATTGTTGAAAGAACTGATCGCTGGTCTCAGGTTGCTTGCCGCCGTTGTAGAGCATCACCTGACGCTGAAACTCTACGAACAACGCGTCATTAGGTTTGACCAGTTTCCACTCGCCGGTGCTTGAGAGCGGATCTATCGCGGCGGAGGGGCGGAGGATTTGAATCTTCTTGGTGCCGCGCGGAAGACCTTCGAGCAATTGCTCCATAGATGTCGGCAACGTGCGCTTCTCTCTAACGTACATGCGAATCGCTTCAGCCACTTCTTCACCGCGATAAATGGCTTCGATCTCACGCTGACGAAGGGCTTGCTGTCTGAGGTTCGGCGCGACGGAGATCGTCATCAGAGCCAGAATCGTCATCAGAGCGAGCAGCGTGACCAGAGCATACCCGCCCTCGCCACGGCGACGGTTAAGCTCATCAAGCGTGCCGCGCATGTTGCTGTTAAGCTTGGAAAACCTCATACCCATCAGTGCTTTACGGCTTCTGCTTCTTCGGGATTCCGGGAGCTAATTCTTCGCCGTCGTCATCATCATTTTCCTGCGCAGGCTGCTGTTCGGCGCGGATGGGCGGCTGGTAGCGCGGAACGTTGGGAATGCCGGGGATGCCAGATTCTTCAAGCAGCGGCGCGCGCCGCCCGGGATTGCCTTGCGTGGCGCCTGCCTGCCCGCCCGCGCCTTTCTCTTCGATGAAAGGCAACGTGTGTTTGATGCGCAGCGTGGTATCCGTTAAAACGATCTCGCGCTCTGAGATACTGGTGACGCGAAAGCGACTGCCCAGCACATCGCCGCGTTGTACGTTGAGCAGTTCTTTCGGATTGCTCTTATCCTTTAAGACAGCCGTATCGTTGTATCGCACTTTGCCGATGATGCCGATGTACAGATAGCCCGGCAGCGGCGGCGCCGTCACCATCAGAGGCATCGGGTTTGAATAGAGCATGTTGTCCGGCGTCTTCACCATGATCTGCCGCGCACCGTCCTGTGAAATCATCGAGGCGGGTACGGTCGCAGAGAGCTGCTGCGCGTTGACGTAGCGCGTCGGCAGAGGATTATTATCCACGACGATGGCAGACGTAGGCGTAAATTTATCGCCGGAGACTTCAAGCGTAAACTCGCCCGTGCGCGCGTAGACGTTCGAGGGCGAAAGCGACGCCAGCACGAGCGGCGGCGTGGGCGTCGGCGTCGGCGGTGGAATCACGACCGGCTTAACAACCACCGGTGGAGGAACATAGAAAGCGAAGATGTTGCGACCCGGCTCCGGCACGCTATAGGTCGCGTGTTGATAAATGACAGGCGTCGCCGGACTCAGATCATTTACCTGCGCGCGCAACTGTTCCGGCGTAGACGGAGACGCAGCAACCTTTCTGTCAAGCAACTCTCCTGTGGAATTTTTCGTGTTCGCGTTGCTGTTGGAATTTTGCGTCTTCGGCTTTGGGCTTGATGACGAGCCTAAGAACATATATGCGAGCGAAGAGAACGCGAGCACGCCGAGCACGATGGCCACGATGAGCTTATTGCGTTCCGCAGGAGTTTTGCCTTCAAGTAATTTCATATATCAACCGCTACAAATTTTACTCAGCGTGTGTCGGCGCTCGCTTCAACGCCCTCGCGCTGAAAATAAGTTGCCATGTCGAGGCGCAGGCTGACGAGCGTCGCGCCGGTCGCCGTATCCATGTCCGTCACGCCTTCAAGCTCGACGGCATTGACGATGATGAACTGCTTGCTCACTTCGATCTCGCGCAGGAAGCGTCGCAGGTTTGCGTATTGCCCTTCGACCGTGACGGCGATACTGACGCCCGGATAGAGGCTCTGCCAGCGCGCGTTCCCGGCCTTTGAAGCCCCTGCTGCGGCTGCCGAGCCAATCGGCTCAAGCGGAGCATAGACAGGCCCTGCCGTGTTGCGTAAAGTGTGGCGGCGCATCAACTCGTTAAGCTGGCCGTAAAGCTCCATGCGTCCCCGCACGCTTTGCATCAGAGTTTGCCGCTCAAACGTTTCGAGACTCAGATTAATCTCGTCAACCGTCGCGCTCGGGCTGGCGTTCATATTAACGCCCTCCTGCGCGAGGCGAACACGGTCTTGCAGCCGTATCCTCTCATCCTGCGTCGCTTTGACGCGCGCCCTCGCGGGCACCAGAAAATAAACGTAAGAGAAGAGGATGGCGAGCAACATCACGCCGCTGGCTGCGAGACCTGCTATTTCGGAAATGCCGAACATCCCTTGCTGGCGCGAGCGACGTAGCTTGTCGAAGCGAACGCGAATCTGCTCGCGGCGCGCGGGCGCGCCTTTTTCCAGTGTTGACTGTGGCTCGCTCATCGCTCACCTCCTTCGGCGGAAGCGGCGGAAGCCACGGTGGCGGGTCGCTCAGCACCTCCGGCGGGCGCGCCTGCGGGCGGCCGGTAGTTGACGCTCAGCACCCATTCCATGCCGCTCTGGTCTCTGCCCTTCGGCAAATTCTGCGACATGGCCTCTGCATAAAAGACGCCGCCGCGATTCATCTCCGTCATCATGTTCGTGACATCTGTCGGAGATTTGCTCATCACTGTTAGTTCCAGCAAGGCGGAAGTCTGATTGCCTTTCAAAAAG
>JACMLC010000076.1 GCA_014379795.1 Pyrinomonadaceae bacterium | reverse complement strand
GATGCTTGACGATCCCAGACGTTGCACGTCTGGCTACCTTCTGAACCGCGTCTGCCGACGCGGGCGCAGCAATTTATTTTTCGTTCTGCGTAACATGAGTCATTAAAATGCTTTGAGCCTCACTTTTGCCTTTTTACTTTTACCTTTTACCTTTCTTTGCCGCTCTGACGTTGTTTAAAAGCTTTCGTGCGACTTCGGATTTCGGGTTGGCGACGACGAGCATGTAGAATTCATGTTCAGCTTCATCAAGCATACCGGCCTGTGCGTAGAGCACGCCCATCGTCAGGCGTGAGTTGGAATAATTCTTTTGCGCCTGCTGCACTTGGTTAGCGCGTCTCTGGTCTAACGTCTTGAACTTCGCCTCCGGCGCGGGCGGCAGCGGCACTTTGACTTCTGCTCCGTCTTTTATCGCCGTCACCTGCCACGAATAAATCTGGCCGCGAGGCAGCGCGGGCGAGACAGTCCAGAAGTTCTTGACGAGCGACGGACTGGAAGCCACCAGATTGAAATTAGAATCATAGACAGCAACCTTGTATTCGGTCGCGCCGTTGAGAGCGCTCCAGCTCAGGGTCGGCTGGTTTGAGAGCACTACTTTGCCCACAGGCGCGCGCAGTGCAAGCACAGAGCCTAAATCCGGCGCTGCGCTGCCTCTTAATTGGCTTTGCCTGCCGCCGAGGCCGGAGACCGATGCCGGATTGGCTGCACGCTCAGAAGTCAGAGCCGTCCTGACCATCTCTCGATAGCCGGGAGGTAAATCGTTAAGCCCGGACACGTTTCCCTGCTCGTCAATCGCGACCTGATATGCGCCATCATTCAGCGCGAGCAAAACTTGCGGCGAGGCTGTGGGCGAAGGTACGGGCGACTGAGATGGACCTGTGTCAGGCTGCGCGCCTTTCTCAGGCGAAGCCGTCGGCGTCGGGCTGGCAGTTTGCACGACCTGCGGCTCTGTTGTATTCGTCCGGTTCGCGCGAATTATCAGCCAGACAAAGCCTCCGACGACGACCAGCGCGAGCGCGCCCATCCCAAAAGCCATTGCCGGTGAGTTAAATGCGAAGAGAGATTTTAAATAACTTGAAAATCTTTGCGCGAGAGAAGGCGTTTGCGCCGTTGAGCGAATCGCTTGCGCGGGCGGCGCGTATTCCGTAGCGAGGTCTGCGGCGATTTCGTCTCTGAAAATTAAAAGCTCGCTCGCCAGCAACTCGCATCGAGCGCAAACGACGAGATGGCTTTCGATGATTTCTGCTTCCGCAGCATTCAGCGCCCCATCGGCATAGGCCGCAAGCTGCTCGTCATCAAGATGTTCTACGGTCGCTACGGAATCGAGGTCTGTGCTGAACGAAAGCATCTGCCTTTCCGCTTTATCCGCGCCTAACATCCTGCGACACTCCGCGCACGCGGCCAGATGCTCGTCCATTTGGATAAGCTGCGCCGGAGCAAGAGCGCGCTTGCGGTAACGCTCGACCTGCTGATTTGTGAGATGTTCTGACACTTGATTCTAAAATTCTTTCTTTTTTTCGAGAGGCGAGCTTTCCTGTCCTACTTATCGCAACGATGCTCAAAAAATAAGGATATTACCAGCCCTTCTCTTTAGCCAAAGATTTTCATTCTCCGCGCCAGCCGCGCGCGCGCAGATTTTCGTAAATTTATCACCTGCTGTCTGGTCAAACTTAAACGCTCTGCGATCTTCAGATCATCGAGCGGCAGCTCGTTCCAGAGCGCGGCAAATTGTTCGAGCGATACTTCTAAAGCTTCAGCTATCCGCCTGATGCTCGCGATGCCCGCGAGCTGAAACATATCTATGCACCCGCGCCCTTCGCCGTCTCTGAGGTTCAAGAGGAGCGCGGCGCGCTGGCTGACAGGCAGCGCGACAATCTCAGCCCAGAGTTTTTTCAGATACTCCTGACGGTCAAGCTCCGCTGTGAAATCTGACTGTTCATGCGACAGGCGATTCATGCTCGCTTCATCCGCTTCAAGCGCAGCGGTCTGATCCCTGATTCCCCACAACCGCGCACAGATGTTGACCAACTCATCCAGCTTCACCGCGCCGCCCGCATAAGCGAAGACTGCGGCCAAGACCTCTGCGGGCTTGGCCTGCTGCGCGCTGGCAATCAAGAGACCGGACTCGATGATGATGTTCGGATCAGCGTCGAGTTGTTTGACTCTCTCCCGGTTAGCCGCTTTGCGCTCATCACGCCACGCTTCAAAGCCGCAGGCCAGCTCTTTGTCTGTTCCTTCCCAGAGCGCGAATCCTTTCTGGCGCGTCAGCAAATACCGCAGCTTGCTTTTTAAGATGTGTCTCTGTGGATAAACCTGTCGCAGGTGGCGATAGCAGCAGTTGTAAGCCACGACTGCGACATAGCTGCGCAAATTGCCGATGGCGCGCTGCTGTGGGTCTGACTTGAATTCTCTGAGCCGCGCCAGCAATTGCACGACCGCGTCATTATAAATGTCCTCTGCCTCGTCCCCATCGCGCCCGTTGTCCGGCGCGCGCGTGTGCGTGCGCAGCTTGTACCTGATGATGTCTTTGATAACCGGGTCGGCGTGCTCGTTGACGATTTGCACGAGGATGCGCTGCGACTCCGCTTCGTCCGAAATCCGAAGCCATGGAAGCAAGACCTGATCAACATGGAGCTGTGCCGGTGGCATCTATTCCTCCCATTAATCAGTCAATTTAAGATGATAAAGTTTTCTTGTCTATGAAAGAGTCGGATTACACATTTGTCGTCAGCTTCTTAAGCCTGCGTTCGCGAAAGAAAAGAAACAACGGGAGAGCCGAAGAGACGCCGATTGCCAGATTGCAAATCACATAGAGCCAGAGATTTTTCATCCCGCGCCGCCGCCCTTCGGAAAAGACAAAGAGCCACAACACCACCGAAGACACGATGACATCCATGCCAAAGAAAGCAGAGATGTTGTTTTGGAAAAGCTGTTTACAGAACAACTGCACATCAAGACCGTGAGCCGCCAGAAAGGG
>JACMLC010000708.1 GCA_014379795.1 Pyrinomonadaceae bacterium | reverse complement strand
AATCCCGCTCGATCCGCATTGATCGCCCCGCAGCAGCGGGAGGCCCGGCCCGCGCCGGCAACACGCCGACACGCGGCTCCTCCGGTTTCGTCCGCCTCCTTTCAGCATTGCAGTTCCAAGATGTTTGAAGATGAAGCGATTTAAGACCTGCTCACAAAACCATTGTCACTGGGCCAGCATCAACGTTCCGCTCTCGCACATCTCAAGCTTTCTCCGCCATCACGTATTACAAGCTGCGTGCCAGCTTTGACCAATCTATTAAATTGCGGAAAAGCCCCTGTTTATTGATAAGAGATGAGGGCGAGCGCAAGCGAAGTGTCCGATTCCGGGATTTTCGAGTCCCACAATCGAAAAAGTGAGGAAGCAGCAGACAGTCTCTCTGGTGCTGTATGGCACACAGCATTTTCTAAATTCTTAATGCGAATCAAGCGTAGAAACTCTTTGCGCCCTTGGCGTCTTAAATCTTTGCGGTCTTTGCGTTAAAACAGAAATTAAACGCAAAGGGCGCAAAGGGGAAGACGCCAAGGGCGCAAAGAAAAAGCAGTTGAGTTGTTTCTACCCTTGATTGACATTCTTAATGTATGCCCAACCAATCGCGCAACGAAATTTCCAACTGACCGGCATCTATATCGGATAACTTTCCGATAGATTTCATAATCAAATTCTGATGGACAGTATAAAGCCCACGCTTGGCCGCTGAAGGCGTATTCAATCCGGCTGCTTTCCAATCTGCTAACACAAACTCGCCGGATAGCAGCGTTGACACTTTACTGGTTAGCGGAACAATGATGACATCCTGTGAAACGTGCGGAGCATTGACGACGATGGCGGGTCTGACCTACGAGCTTGAGAGATTCGAGAATGGATAACGCACCAGAATTACATCATTTTTCGAGTAACTCGGCATAGACATCATCCTCTGAATTATTCCACACGGAATCAACTGAGCTTTCGCTGGCCTTCAGCCAAAAATCCGGCTCATCAACCAGCGGAGTAACCAGCACTTCCGTCCCCTCTGGAATTTCAACTTGTTCCAGCAATTCGATTTTTCCTTCACGCATGATCGCACGAATAGTATTGAGCATCTTCACACCTCTGGTATCAGAATACAGCAGGCTCAACTGTGAGCAAAGATAAAAACGAATCACGCTGGAATTGACCGGCGCGGTGCGAACAGCGCCGAGCATTATTGCTTTGCCATAAATTTTTCATAGACGTTACTCATAAGTTCTCACTCGCGCTCAATCTCTACGTCAAGTTCGCGGACGACGGGCGGCGGCACGCGCGTCCACTGCGAGTGTCCATAGGCAGTGGCACGAAGCTGCGCCCGTCCAGCCTCGAACCGCGACAGTATCTCCGGCGTCAGCGTCACCTCTAGCGAAGCGCGCTGTGTGCGCGGGTCAAAAAACCCATACTCGTTACCCGGCGCTCTTTGCATCGCTAAGGTTTCGGAGTGTGTGCCTTGCCTTAGCTCAAGCTGGACATCAACGTAGGTGCGCCCGGAGCTGGCCACTGTCGTCTGGATGGTTGAGCCACTGTGCAGAATACCCTCAGCATGCAGCTCAAGGCTCCGCACCTGATAATACGCGCGATGGCTGGACATGATACCGATGATGAGGAACAGGCCGAGAAATATCAAAACAGCTTTCCGCAAAAAAGCCATCGGGCGCGAGTCTTTGACGGGCAGGCTATCGAACATTCTTTTTGTCTCGGACGCTCTCGAAATGATGCCGTTGATTATATTCTTTCGTTAATTCAGATTACTACCTATTTAGGTGGTGACTGCATCGGCTCAGTCCTGCTAACTTCACACCGTCCTGATGAGGCCGGTGATTTCGGCTTAAAACTTCACAGCTCCCTGAGAACAGGGAAAAGGAGACCCGTTATGAAAAGCAGAAGCTCAAGAACAGCCGTCGCGCTGGCGGTCTTGATAGCAATGATTGGAAGCATGTGCCTCGCCTACAGCCCGACGAAAGCGCTGGCGAACAATAACGACCGCCCCTTTGGCGATGTGCAGGTTCTCGCTACCGTCCCGACGCCGCCCGGCTTTCCCGAAGGCATCGCGGTCAAGGGCAACAAAGTTTATGTCGCCGGCCCGGCCAGCTTTGACACGGCGGGAACCCCACCCTCCAAAGTCTTCGCCTACGACATAAAGACCGGAGCGTTGGAGCGAACCTACACAATCATCGGCGAGCAGACGCAGTTTCCGCACGCCAATTCCTGCATCGCTTTTGATGGAGACGGGCGTCTCTACATCGTCAACCTGCAACTCGGCATCGTGCGCCTGAATGTCGGCAGCGGCCAACAGGAAATTTACGCAGGCCCGGTTCCGGACATTGCTCCATGCCCGCAACCTCAAGGCACGCCTTGCTCGCCGACCGCTGCCAACGCGCCCCCCTTGCCCAACGACATCGCATTTGACAAGCACGGCAATCTTTACCTGACAGACTCTTTTCAGGCGACCATCTGGCGCATTCCGCCGGGCGGCGGCCAGCCGCAAGTCTGGTTTCAAGACAGCCGCCTGGACACGCCTTTCGGCCCCAACGGGCTGCGCCTGAGTCCCGACCGGACGAAGATATTTTTCGCCGTCACGGCAGAGGGCATAGGCCCGTTTGGTGAATTCCTCGGCGGGAAGATTTACACACTGCCGCTCGTGAATGCACCGACTGCCGCGAGCCTGCAAGTCTTTCATCAATACAACGGCGAAGCGCCGGATGGAATTGCATTCGGCAAATCGGGCAAGCTCTATGTGGTCGAGGCCGCGCCTTTCAATTCCGGCATCTCGATACTAAGTCCCAATGGGACGGAAATCGCGCGCCTGACCAACCCGCCGGGCAGCCCCATCTTCCCCTACGATTCGCCGGCCAACGCAGCCTTTGGCAAACACGGCTCGCTGCTCGTGACCAACCATGCCTTTGCCACGATGATTCCCCAGAACTTCACAGTCTTAGACGTATTCGTGGACGACAAGGAATCGCCGCTCGTCAAGCCCAACATTCCCTAATCCGGGTCAAGAGTTGTGAGAAAAGAGTAGTAGGTCAGTTTCAAACATGGCAAAGAGAAAACAGGTTCCCGCAAAGGCGCAAAGACGCAAAGGGGTTGAGCAATTCTTTATCCGGCTTGCTTGCTTTGCGCCCTTGCGCCTTTGCGGGAGATTGTT
>JACMLC010000707.1 GCA_014379795.1 Pyrinomonadaceae bacterium | reverse complement strand
GCCATGGTCCGCGCCACCGGCTCGACAACGTTGGGGAAGCCGCTCGCGCCGCCGAAAATTGAGGAGGCGACGATCCCACTGACTCCATACATTTTTTTCATGGAAGCAGAGGCATCAAGTGCCAGCCCGGTCTTCGCACCCTCAATGTCCGGAACCATTAGGATGGTCGCGACAATCTCAATGTCGCCGTTGGGCTGCTTGTGGACATTGACTTCGCCAAACGGCTCCACTGTCTTTGACAACTGTGCCATCTTACGCCTCCTCTAAACATTAGAGATTCAATTTGATTTGCTGATTGCTCAAGACGATAGCCCGTACAAGTTATTAGGACTACACTCAACGCTCTGGTCTGAGGCTAACCGGCAAGGAGCGCTCACCTTGCCGAGTGGGCTTTGCTTGTATGCTTCTCCACATGAAAGGCTAGGGCGGAGATAGGCAGTTTCTCAAACACTTCGCGCAGATAGGCGACCTACATGAAGCTCTATCTGTAGCGTCATCGAAGACGGTGATTTATCAATTAAGTCTGCGGCATTTGACCCGTCGTGATGAATCTCAGACCGGATCTTTAAATCGGATCTACCGGGAAAGCTAAGCGCACGTTAGAGGATGCGCAGAGTATGCCGAACTCTATAACGGACATTAACCACTCTTAAATATATAAGACCGATTATGGCGCTCTGTCCCTGCCTCTGTGAATGCTGAAAAATTGGCGGAAAGCAAGTAATAGAGCGTTCGCAATGGTGCCACGAAGGGGGGCAGCTTATGCTAGATAAAGAAGCTTGTCAATGACCGGATAACAAAAAAACATTCGGCCTGTTAGTTGTGCTACCTGTAGGTGAGCCATCAAGGTTGAAGCTCTGGTTGGTCAAGCCTTTTAGAATCAGGTAGTGGCCCTGTGACATTGGGATTTGAAAAAAGGAAGGCCAAGTGTAGAAAGTGGCGGCTGTCATGGCTCGTCACAAACTCCATCATGCTCCGCCTTCCTTGCGCTGCCCTCATTGCAGAGGCCAAGCGCGCGATCTGTTTTATCACAGCACCTATGGAACGCGCGACGGACCGCGTCAGCTCTGGCAGTGTCGTCTCTGCCGCAGGCGCTTGAGTGAGCGCCGAGGTAGAGCTTTCTTCAATTTGAAAACTGCCGAAGTAGAGATTGCGCGCTCCATTGATGCGATGCTGCGGGGCGACACCCAGAATCAACAAGAGAGCAAATCGTTGACATTTCTGATTGAGAGGAATATGGTTTCCGCGCATTACCCCATGGACTCGCTGGCCGACGAAAGTCTTCCCCTCGTTGACCGTAAACATTCCTGATTCTCATGCAAAAGGATATTGAAAAATGCCAAAGTGCAATACCTGTAGCGGAAAGGGTTCCGCGAAGTGCCCGAAGTGTCATGGCAAAGGCCAGATAAGCGGAACTCTCTTGACCTCTGCATCACAGTGCAAAAACTGTCACGGGTCGGGAGTGGTCAAGTGCGGGGTCTGTCATGGTAAAGGCTCGTTGTAGCATAGGCGGCTTAACCGCTTCTCTTGAAATTTTCAGGATAGACATCGCTCCCTCGCTTCCCGTTATAGCAATGACATTAGGTTAATGTGAGTTCGCTTATGTCGAACCGACGTGAGAGGTCTCAATTATGGCTCTTAGGCAGGAGACATTAAATGCTGCGCGAAGGGAAGATTTACGCGTCCAACAAAATAATCTTTTAGCGCCGTACCAAGCTTTGTCCCACAGCATTGATACTATTCTGCTTCAGATTGATCAGGTCAAGTTGCAACTGGAGACTTTTATAACCCAAAACCCTTGACCCCTGTGCCCGATTTTTAATTTAAGTGTTTCCGTCTGAGGCCGCAGCTTGAAAGGAGACATTGTCTCCATCGAGTATGATTCTGACAGCGCCCCGTGTCGGATCAGCATTAAGGTATCTGGAAAGTGGCGTCGCAAGTTTGCGCTCAAACAGCATGGAGAAACCTCTGGCTCCTTCATCTTCAGCCAAAGCGGTGCGACAAAGGAATTCTCGCACCGCCGGGGAAACTTCGAGGCGCGTGCCGCGCTCTTTTTCAAGCTCGTCTTGCAACGCCTTCAGCCGGCGTTCAAACAGCTCTTCAAAATCCTTAGCGGTGAGCTTATTGAAAGCGATAACCCGATCAACGCGCGCTAAGAATTCCGGTCTAAAATGCTCTTCGAGTTGTTCTTCGAGCGCCCGCGTCTCGTCCGCCGGGTCGTCCTGCTCTCTGGCACGAAACCCGATCTCGCGTCCCCCCTCACCGGAGGATAAGATATTGCAAGTCATGACAAAGAGGTGATGACGAAAGTCTACCGGTCGGCCATGTGTGTCTCTGGTCTGACCATGATCGAAGATTTGCAGAAAGTAATCTTGAATCTCCGGGTGAGCCTTCTCCATCTCGTCGAGCAGGATGAGACCTTGCGGGCAGCCTTCGATGAAACGGAACAGAGCGCCCTGTTTCTCATGGCCGATAAAGCCGGGCGGCGCGCCGATCAAGCGGCTCAGCTCATGACGCTCCTTGTATTCACCCATGTTAAAGCGCCCGAGCCGCTGAACGTCCTCGCCGAAGATAGCGCGCGCGAGTGTTTCCGCCGTAAAAGTTTTCCCCACGCCGGTCGGCCCGGTGAAGATAAAGATGCCAAGAGGTTTTTGCGCCCCTTCTTTTCGACGGCTCAACACCGAAAGCGATTCGATCAAAGAGGCGATGGCGCTATCTTGACCGGCCAGTTCCGCGCTTAACAGGGAGGCTATTTTCTCCGGCTCAATCGTTTCGGAAGCGCGCACTTGAAAGCCGTATTGTTCCTCTAAGACTTCTTCAATCTCTTTTTGTCCGATGTGTAGCGGTGTGGTTAATGGCAGCGTGTTAGAAGAAAGCGAAGCCACTTTGATGTAGGTCGTGGCATTTTCCAGCACGTCAATGGCTTTATCAGGTAGCGAGCGTCCCAGGATCAGCGTTGAGGTTAAGGCCACCGCAGACCGGATGGCAGCGTCATCTATCTCCACTTGTTGAATCTTCTCTATCCGGCGTGCCCACTCGCGGCAAATTTGCAAGGCTTCTTCCTGCGACGGTTCGTTAAGTCTGAGCACTTGAAAGCGGCGCATGAAAGCGGCGTCCGGTTTGATATAACGCTCAAACTCCTCGGTCGTCGTGGCGCCGATACATTTGAAATGATCACGTGCCAGCGCAGGCTTGAGCAGGTTGGCAATGTCTATCGGCGCATCTCCGGCAGACCCCGCTTTCATCATCAGATGAATCTCATCAAAAAAGAGCACGAGGTTCGGATCGGAAACAGCTTCGGCAAGGATTTTCTGAATCCGCTCTTCCATATCGCCGCGATACTTTGTGCCGGACAAGAGGTCTGCGACGCTGATTTGAACTATGCGCAGGCGACGCAGAAACTCCGGCGTGTTCTCACCGATTAAGCGTTGGGCCAAACCTTCAACCACCGCTGTTTTACCGACACCGGCATCCCCGATGACGAGGACGTTCCGTTTGGAAGTCCTCTGCAAGTAGCGAGCAATGGCGATCATTTCATCCTGCCGCCCGACGACCTGCATCAATTGACCGGCGCGCCCCAGAGCGGTCAGATCGCGTCCCATCTCATTAATCATGGGAGTCCTGACACTGACCGGCTCGGGTTTCTGGCGTGCCGGAGCATCCGGGGGAACCTCGATAATGCTGACGCTATATCCAGCCAAGTCGGCAGCCGACAACGCAGGTCTTTCTTTCTGTCCATCTTTAATGAGACCGACGGCCTCTGCCGGCAAATTCTCTAAAAGCGCGTTAAGCAGGTGCGCCAGCGTCAACTCGCTGCCGCCGACTCGAACCATAAAGCGCGCGGCTTTTTGCAGAACGTATGTCGCTTCTGTAGAGCGTTGCAACGCGTGTATCGGCGTGGGTTGGCTGTCTTCACCGAGAGCCTTTCGCAGAGCGCGTCGAGCCGCCGTGATCTCTTCGTCCGTCATTTCGAGCAGGGCGCGACATTCGGCAGCGATGGCGGCGATTGACGCTATCTGCTCGGCGGTCAACTGCATCTTTTCAGCCGCCTGATCGTAATTATCGTCAATCACCCTGAGCGTCGCCAGCAGAAGATGTGACGGCTCGATCAACCCGCTGCCCGACAAACAAGCCTCTGAGTTGGCAATGTTCCAGGCCAGGGTGACTGATTGGTGAACTCCAATATTTCTTAATGGATGTTTCATCTATGCTGCAAAAACTCTGCCCTTAATTTTTCCTAAAGATAAACCCCACACGCTTTTTACTTGACGGAGCTATTGAAGCGTCCAATCGTTTGCTGTTGACGAACCGGAAGCAGTTGCATCAGCTGACGGCAGGCGCCTTTAATCTCTTCGATCATATTTTTTTCGATGGCGATCATGGCCTGCTCAAACAACTGTTCGGCCAGTGCCTGATTGGTCATGGTGTGTCTTTGCTCTTGCAAGCGTGCCAGATAATCAATCCACCATTCATTGCGCGCCATCAAAATTCTCATGCGCAGATCATCCATCTGGTCAATTTTACGATTCAACTCGACGATGTTCGGGACGCGGGCTTCCATCGCCGCCTTCAGCTCATGATACATCTCTTCAAATTTACGCTGGTCGGCAGCTTTCCCAAGGTGATTGACGACATACTGCGTCCATTCAATCATCTCTTCAGCTTCGGCCAAGACCCTCGGGACAGTCAACACGTCCTCAAGTTGATCAACTGAGGCTTTGAGGCTCAGCAAACGGTTCTGGCACTTATCGGCGGCGTCTCGATCTTCGTGCGCCGCGTCGAGCGTGCTTTCCACCTCTTCCAGCATCCGCTCACCTTCGATTCTTTCCAGAATCGGCGCCGCTTTAGAGTTGCCCGTCGCCATAGCCTTGCCTTTTACTTCCGCCAGCCGCTTCTTTTCCTGCTCCAAATCTTTTGCCATCTCTTCGGCATCCGGAACCTTTTTTTCCATCGTCAAGACGGTTTTGTAGGCTTTATCGAGCTTATCCACATACGCTTCGGTGTGCACCAGCCGGTTTCGGTCAATGTCAATGACGACTTCGATTTCGGTTCCGGGGAGAAGATCGAACTTCAGCTCGGTCGCCGGAATCTCCAGATAGCCGATGAGCTTGTTGCGGTCTGCCTTTTTATGCTCGCCTTCAACCACCGGGATTTTAATCATCGCGTCGGCCTGCCCTATCTTGACGCGCATGGCGAGTTCCTGCACGAATCGTTTTTTCGCGGGCAGTGGCGTTCCCTTTTCAAGGAACATCTTGACTTCATTATTGGCGAGCGCCAGCCCAACGGAATGAATCAAAATCGGGTCTGTGATGACCATCCCGAAATTGTAGGTTAAGCTATCGGGCGAAGTCTCCAATTTATTGCCGGTCGCATCAGATAGCTCGATCAGGAAAACGTTCTGTTTTCCCAGCTCAGCCCAGAGATTCGTCATAAAGGTTCCGTTCGGCATCAAGGGAACTTTGCCACTGCGCCACTGCGGACGCGCCTCTGCATTAACGAACTCTATCGTATATTCGGAGAAATCCTGCTCGTCCGCCGTCGCAATCTTGCCGCCTAACATCACCTCCTGATCTGTGCCGACCGGTTGATAGTCAAGCTCCAGCCGGTACTGTCCGGCACTGAGGGGTTTAACTGGGAGGCTCTCGTCTCTTTGCGTACCGGCAAAGATCGCCGCGCCGCGCGCCACGACCGTGAGCGGGTCAATACTGAAATCTATCGGTATGCCGAGTCCTTCCCGGCGATCCTCTAAGTGCGCTCTCAGATAAGGCATCAGCGAGGGTCCGCCGACCAGCAAGACCTTCTCTATATTGTCAGCTTCGAGTCGCCGCTCGCTGAGCACCTGCTGACAAATATTAATTGAGCGCAGAATAAACGGCTTAGCCATGCGCTCGACATCCGCTCTGCGCAACTCGCACTCGAAATCCACCGCATCGCTCCTGTCATCAAGACACAGCGACTCAATCGAGACTTCGGTCGTCTCGTCACGAGAGAGCCTAATTTTGGCTTGTTCGGCTGCCTGCTTCAGCTTGGCGATGGCTTTCCCCCATTTGGGATTACCGCGCCGGAAGTCCGTCAACGGGCGCTCGCGCGTGAGCTCTGGAATCAGTAGTTGCTCGACGATAGCCCAATCAATCTGCTTACCTCCGAGATGATTGTCCCCTCCGTGATTGATCACCTGAATGACCCCGTCGCGCACCTGTATGACGGCGGCGTCAAACGTTCCGCCGCCAAAATCATAGACCAGCCAGAACACCTTATCGCTCTGGCTCTGGAAGCCGTGGGCAAGGGCTGCCGCGACAGGCTCTTGCAGCAGAGGACTAAAGGTGATCCCGGCCAATTGAGCAGCATCATTTGTGGCCTTGCACTGCGGCAGCTCAAAAGCCGCCGGGACGGTAATCACCCCGGCCGTCACCTCTTCACCCAAGCGTTGCCGAACATCCGCTTTGAGCGATTTGAGGACTTCGGCAGAAAGGTCTTCGGGTTTCAGGGTACGTCCGTTACGCGCGAAGACGTATTCGGCGTCAGTCCCCATCTGGAGCTTGAACTCGGCGTAAGCGTTGTTCGGGTCTGTCTCCAAGCGTTCTTTAGCGCGGCGTCCGACGACGAGCGCGCCGTTCTTGTCTATATAAACAGTCGAGGGAGTATATTCGAAGCCCTCATTGTTTTTGATGATCTCAACTTCAACCCCGCGCAGGACTGCGATAGCGCTGTTGGTGGTTCCCAGATCAATCCCGAAATCTACCATTGCACGGCTCATGTTTTTGCTCTCCCTGAAAGTGGTCGAAAACTGGACTTCAGATGTCACTCACACGCTGCTCGGCTGATAAGCCAAACCCAGCAGATAAGCGCGTATGTTATCGATTCGCTCCCGCACCCCGGAACTCCTCGCGTAGGGGCGTGTCAATTCCAATAAGGTGCGAGCGACCTG
>JACMLC010000706.1 GCA_014379795.1 Pyrinomonadaceae bacterium | reverse complement strand
CGCGGCCATCATGCGCGACGCCAGATCGCCTTTGGTGTTTTCAAAAGCTCTTGCCATCGCAGGCCACACCTGATCGTTGAGCATCATGTTGGCCTGCACGGAAAAGTTTTTTCCGACGATGTGCCCTGCGGCTTGAATATCTCTCGCCCCCGTAAAGGCATCCACACGCCCCTGTGCGTCAATCATCGCGACCTGCCGCACATCGCGGCCTTCGTCTTTAGCGAGCAGAGCTTTTAAAGCATCAGGCGCGCTGCGCCCCGCACGCATCAGGTCAAGCCCGAGCTTTCCGTATGAAGGGTCAACAAAGCTTTGCGTAGCGACTGCGCCGACTCCGGCTTCCGCCCACGGCACGATTGCCCCGACCGAGAACCAGTGCGATTGCACAGCGACGCCAAGCTCGCCCGTCAACGGGTCGCGCGCCACAATCGAATAAGTGTGAACCGGACGCAAGGGTCTCGCGGGACGCAACGCAGGCGAAGACTGCGCACTGGCCGCGATGAATCGAGCGGGCAACACAGCACAGACCATCGCCGCCGCAAATGCAAACAACATCAATTCCGGCATTCGTCTCATATAGCAGGGCGAATAGGCGAAGAGGGAAATAGGGAAACAGGTAAAAATGAAGGGCCGGAATTTCTTGCTTGCTTCCTATTCCCCTGTTCCCCTATTTCCCTCTTCGCCTGTTTATTACTTATGGAGGTGGCGCGCTGCGTCTTAAACGGATAGAGCGAAGTATTGCGCACGATGCCGAATGAGACGACCAAGAGCAGCAGCAGCCAGATAACGCGCGCCGGAAGAAAAACTCTTGGGAGTGAGCGCCCGCGCAGCGCGAGCAAGGCGTAAGAGAGAAACGAATAACCCACGAATGGCGCCGAGAGCGCCATCAGCGGGTTAAACGCGAAGGCTGCGGCCAGATTGCCGTGAAGCAGTTGATGCAGGCCGCGCAGCGACCCGCATCCCGGACAATCAAAGCCTGTGAGCGCGCGAAAAGGGCAGGAGGGATAACCCACTCCGCTCGCAGGATCGAACAGAAACAGATAGCTGCCTGCCGCAACGATGGTAAAGAGCATCGCCGCCAGCTTCCAGCGCCGCTCTGTCCGCTCGCTAAAGTTAAACAAAAAGATACGGGGCACTTCAAACAATAGAGCTTACCGCATCGAAAGCGCGCCTATGTTGGCAATGATGGCGATAATGCCCACCACCACGCCCAGACCTATCGAAACCATCATCCATGTCTTGGCATTCTTGGATGCGGCCATTGCGCCCTGTACGTCTCCGGCGGCGAGTTTGCCATTCACCTGCGTCGCGTAAATAATCGAGACCACTCCGGCTGGCAAACAGCAAAATAAAGTTACAAGGATAGCCGGGACCAGATAATTGGGAACGTTGCCCGGGGCGGCTGAAGGCGGCGGCGGGGGAGTCCAGTTTTGCGCCATGTGATATCTCCTCTTTCAGATTTAAGTTTGAGTTAGTATAGAGCGACTGTCGCCATCGCCGGATTTTTGAATTACGAGAGAACCTGCGCCCGGCTCTTTAAGCCAAGCGCCTGCCGATTCCAGCAACAATCACAGGAGCATAACTAACAAAGCACGGAAGACTTGTCAATAAAATCATTTTCCACAGCTTGGGAAACATTATTATTGACTTGATGTCAGCCCGCTACCGCAGGCGGTTCTGACCTCTTGATTAAAACCGATTTTAATTGCTGTCCATAAACGCTCGCTGCCAGAGTTCCAACGTCAGCAATTGAAAGACCTGCAAGTTAAAATCTTCGCGCCCGGAAAGATTAGCGGCGATGATGCGCTCGACCTCTCTTGGGCGAAAGAGGCCGCGCCGCTTCACTTGCTCTGCGGACAACAAATCTTTGATGAGCGGCATGAGCGGCCCGCGCAGCCAGGACCTGATGGGCGCGCCAAAGCCAGCCTTTTTGCGCCACACGACCTCGCGCGGCAAAAGCTTTTCGGCGGCGCGCTTCAAAATATACTTGCGCTTCAAACCGCGCAGCTTCATCTCCGCAGGCATCCGCGCTGCCAGCTCCACCAGCTCGACATTCAGAAACGGCACGCGCACTTCCAAGTTAGCAGCCATCGAAGTCTTGTCCGTCGTCGTCAAATTCAGACACGGCAGAAAAGTTTTCAGGTCCACATAAAGCAGGCGATTGAGCGGCGCTGCATCCGGCACGCGCGCAAAGTAACGACGATGATGACTGTACGCATCAAGCCCGCGCGTCGCTTCGCGCATCTCGTCTGTGTAGAGCCGCTGCTTGGCCTCGTCCGTAAAATATGTTCCGAAGCCTAAGTAACGATTCTCAAAATCGAGCGCTGCGCTGCGCGCAAATTTTTTCGCGTTCCGTAAAGGCGCTGTGAATTTTCCGGGCAAGCCGCCGGGCAGGATGCTCGCGATAGTATTCATCAAAGGCTTGCGCAAGAGTTGCGGCACAGGGTCGAAAGCCCCCGCGATTCTCATCGCCATCTGTCTGGGGTAGCCCGCGAAAACTTCATCGCCGCCCATCCCGCTCAGCATCACTGTCAAAGTCTCGCGCGCCGCACGCGAAACCAGATAGCTCGGAATCGCCATGTCAATCGCCGGTTCGTCCATGTGATAGACGAGCTTCGGCAACAGCTCCGCGACATCCGGCTTGAGCATCGTCTCGTGATAATCCGTCTTGAGCAATTCGTTGACGCGCCGCGCCCACACCACATCGTCCGGGATAATGTCGTAACGCAAATCTTCGGCTTCGATACCAATCGTGTATGTCGAAACCTCACGACCGTTGCTGTGATTCTTCATCAACGCGACGATGGAAGACGAATCAACACCGCCGGAGAGGAAAGAGCCAAGCGGCACGTCCGCGACCATCTCCATCTTGACGACGCGATCCAAAGTTTCCAGCACGCGGTCGCGCCAATACTCTTCCGTGCGTCCTTCTTCTATCTCGTCAAAAGAAACGTCCCACCACTCGCGCACGCTCACCACGCCATCGCGCCACGTCAACACATGCGCGGGCGGCAGTTTCCGTATTCCGCGAAAGAGCGTGTGCGGGTCAGGCGTCCACAGAAAGGTGAGAAACTGATTGAGCGATTCCGTATCAAGCTCGCGCTCGACAAGGCCGGAAGCGAGAACGGCTTTGACTTCAGAAGCGAAGATGAAAGAGCTGCTATTCCCGCTTTGCGTTTCGGCATAATAGAGCGGCTTGATGCCCAGACGGTCGCGCGCGACGGTCAATTGCCGTTCCTTTTCATCCCACACGGCGAAGGCGAACATGCCGTTGAGATGTTTGAGACACCCTTCGCCCCACAACGCGAAAGCGGCGAGCAGGACTTCCGTATCCGTACCGGTGCGAAAACGATAACCCTTGGCTTCAAGCTGTTTTTTCAGCTCAAGATAATTATAAATCTCGCCGTTAAAAGTAATCGTATAACGGCCATCCGCCGAGAGCATAGGCTGATGCCCCGCCGCGCTCGTATCAATAATCGAGAGCCTGCGATGCCCCAAACACGCGCGCCTGCCACGCTCATCAATCGGCGCAGAAGTCCACACACCTTCATCGTCACGCCCGCGATGCTCTATGCTCCGCAGCATCGCGCCGATGCGCCGCTCAGGCTCAAGACCGATGAGTCCGGCAATACCACACATATTAAGAACAGTAATGAGTAATGAGTGATGAGTGATGAGTAAAAAGCTTTTTACTCATCACTCATCACTCGTGCTTCGCTTTTTGATAAGAGCTTCCTCTATCAACTGGCTGACCTGCTCTGCGCGGGCATCCCATGTGCCGTTGGCAACCGCTGCCTGACGCCGTCGCGGTGCGTCCGTCTCTGTTTCATCGAGCGCGTCCTGAATCAATGCCAGAAACTCGTCGCGGCTGCGCGCGATTCTGAGCACGTCGCGCATCGGCTCATATTCCGGCAGCGGAGCGATAACGACTGGCTTTCCGGTCGCAAGGTATTCTCGCACCTTTATCGCCGAACCGTAATTCGTGAACGCTTGCTCCGTCTCCCACGGCAGCACGCAGACATCAAAGCCTGCGGCAAAGCGCGGCAGCTCGTCATATTTAACCGGCGGCAAAAAATGCACGTTCGGTAGATTTTCTATCTCCATCCCGCGCGATTTGTTGCCGATAAAAATCCAGTGCCAGTTGGGGCGTTCGCGCGACGCGCGCTTGATTAATTCCTGATCCACCAACCACGGCTCAATCGCTCCGAAATATCCGATGCGCGGGCGTGGGATAGCTTGCACTTCATCTGCGATTTTCAATTCGCCGCTGCCGACCTGTGCCCAGTGCTCGAAATCAACGGCCTGTTCCAAGAGATGCGAACGCTCACGCCCTGCGGTCGCTTCTTCGAGAAGTTTTCTGCCCGAATAAAAGATCAAGTCTGCGGACGCAATCGCGCGCTCATGAAGGCGGCGAATCAAGGCCGGGTCGGTCGCGTGATCCATCGTGTTCGCGTCGTATTTATCCGAGACGTGATAGATGACCAGAGATTCATGTAGACGCCCGATCATCTCGACGGCGGTCGGAATCGCTATCCAGAGAATCGGGCGCGAGAGGCCGCGCCGTCGCGCCAGCATTCCAATCTGCGCTTGAATCAAACGCCGGTTAGCCGCACGCGCCGCTTTGCTTCCAAAGAACGGCAGGGCTGCGGGCGAGACGACCGTGATGCCTTCGGCAGTCGTCCGCGCCAGCTTGGAATAACTGCGCAGCTTGCGCACCACGCGCGGCAACAAATCCTTATTCCTGATCGAAGGCAAGCCCATCGAAATCGAATTGACGAAGATAACCCGATTCCCCGCCCGCGCAAACCTCCGCATCAAATGGTTCTTCGAGTGCGGGTGGTGATACCACCAGTCTTCGCCGCCAAAGCAGATAATGCTTTTATCTGAAAACATGAATGGGTTTACTGCAATTTAAGTTAATTTCAACCCTGTGGCGGGGTGTCAAAAGCATAATTCCTTAGTTATCGAGGGCTTCAAGATATTTTGCAATTTCCTCCCCGAATGCTTTAGCTAAAAGCGGAGGGACAGCGTTACCTATCATTTGAGAAACCGGATTGATGAGGGAAGGGAAAATATATCCATCATCAAAAGATTGTAGTCGCGCTGCCTCTCTCATAGTAATTGCTCTATCTTCGTCTGGATGCGCGAACCGTCCAGAACCTACATGATAAACCCATGTTGTGATTGTTAAGGCAGGAGCATCCCATAGCAAACGCCCGTATGCGCTACCATAAAACTTTTTCGTTCGCAGATGGGCATCAATATCACGCATTCGCTTATACCCAACAGCGCAAATTCGCTCAAGACTCTTACTGCTAAGCTTACGAGCTACATGATTAAAAACTTTGCCTGAAGAATTGCGTAGCAATCTTGCTAAATCAGAAAGGTGTTTAGTCTCAGGATATTCAGGCTGAGCATCAGCATGTGAATAAACAGGCGAAGGCAAATCCTTGATAGCATCAGCTACGGTTCTGTATGGGTTGATAAATAGATGCCCATTGAGCTTATTTGAGTGTGTAGGCATTGGAAACTGAGGACGCATGCCGATTGTATCAACATCCGTTTTTCTTGAAGCCAAGAAAAACACTCTATGTCGGATTTGAGGGATGCCGTAATCGGCAGCGCAGAGTTTTCTATACTCAGTGTAGTAACCGAGTTCATCTAATCGTGACAATAAATCAGAGGTAAACTTTCCTTGTCCAAAATTCAGGAATTCGCGCACAGTTTCAATAAGTACTACCTTCGGTTTTAATTCGGCAATAAGAGTTAGAAATGACTTGTAGAGATGATTTTTAGGGTCGTCATAAAAGCGTTGTGACTTTCTCTCAT
>JACMLC010000705.1 GCA_014379795.1 Pyrinomonadaceae bacterium | reverse complement strand
CCTCCACCGGTGGCGATGAAAACCAAGACTTCAGGAGCCTGATAGCTGGTGACGGCAATATCCGATTTGCCGTCGCCGTTAAAATCTCCGGCAGTAATCGAATATGTAAGCCCGAGGTTACTATTGTAAATCGGCGCGCTAAAACCGCCCGTGCCCGTGCCCAATAGCACCGCCACACGTTCGTATATATAGTAACTCGCGATAGCCAGATCAATCTGACCATCGCCGTTAAAGTCTCCGCTAGCCAGCACCCATGCATCCGGCCCCGCGAGAAAATTGGTGGCGGCGCTGAAAGTCCCGTTGCCGACTCCTAAGAAAATCGAAACATCTTCGGAATCCCTGTTCAAGACCGCCAGATCAAGCTTCCCGTCATGATTGAAGTCAGTGGCTGTGATGTCGGCAGCCTCCATTCCAACCGGGTAGTCAAGACCCGGGGTGAAACTGCCGTCGCCGTTACTGAGCCAGATTCTCACTTTATAAAGAGGCGTGCCATAAACAACTAGAGCCAGATCGGATTTGCCGTCATGATTAAAATCGCCGACGGAAACCGCGAACGGCTTGGTGTTAATATATGCGTATGAACCTGCGTTAAAAGTAAAAGCGCCGTTACCATCGCCGAATAGTGTTTGCAATCTGATTGCGCCGACGAGACCGCCCGCCAGCGATACATCAAGTTTGCCATCGCCATTAAAATCACCGAGCGCCTTCCACTCAATGACTAGCTGCAAGCTATTAGATAAATGTAGGGGGGGGCCGAATTTTCCGTCGCCCGCATTCATCAGGAGCTTGTCGTAGCTGACTAAATCAGGCTTCTGATCGCCGTTGAAATCGCCCGTCTCGATGTCATTAGGATAGCTATAGGTGTTCGGCCTATAAGTGGCGATGCTAAGACTCGGCGTGTCGCAGGAGCTTGTCGCCTGCGCAGGAGCAGGAGAAACCGTCCAAGTCGTGCGGGACATCATTAAGACGAGCAGAGTTATCAGAGTGATTGCGATGAGTCTGGAACTGCGAATTGACGAGCGCTTCATGGTGGGAGTCTCCTCTGCACTTGGAAAAACGTTTGACGGTTTGGAGATTGGCGCTCAAACCAAGCTTGAACCATGCGAAGGGGCATGATTAAAAACTTTGCGCCGGTTTCCATGCGCGAGTTTACTACGCTTGTGAAACCGCATGAAGCCGCGAGGGCGGATGCGCTCTCGCGGCTTCATTTTTATCTCTGGCCTTCTCGCTTATCGAACGTAAGCTGATGGCACTGGAATATCCGTGCTGAGGCCGAAACGCTCGGTCAGTAGCAATCCGTCTATGCTCTTGCGAATGTACCAGTTGCTATTCGATGGTCTGAAGATTCCAATGTCGGCTTTGCCGTCGCCGTCATAATCTCCCGGCACCGCAATATCTCCGTTCGCGCCCAATTGAACCTCGCCGTAATTCGTCGCCGGATTCAAAGACGTGTACCACCTGCCGCTCGATGCGCGAAAGACAGCGATGTTCGTGCTGCCGTCGCCATCGTAATCCGCCGCCACTGCCTTGTCCGTCGCAAGGCCGAACTGCTGTGTCACGACCGCGCCGTTCGAGCTTTGAAGAATGTTCCAGATCAGGAGGCCGCCGCTCGTGCTCAGATAAGCGAAGTCCGTTTTGCGGTCTCCGTCAAAGTCTCCGACGACCGGCTTGGCCGCGCCGATTCCGAACATTTGCTGGATCACGCCGCCGTCGGAACTGCGCACGACCCACCAAACGCAGGTCGAGGGGCGAAAGATGGCGTGGTCTGCTTTGCCGTCGCCGTCGTAATCGCCGGGGACGGGGATGTCGCCATTCAAGCCCCACTGGAACGCGCCATAATTAATCGCAGCATTGGTCGAGGTGTACCAGGCGCCTGTGGAGGGACGAAAGACAGCGTAGTTGGATTTGCCGTCGCCATCATAATCGGCGGGGACGATGATGTCTCCGGTCATGCCGAACTGGACATCAACAAAGGAAGTGGGCTGTGTGTAAAAGTATGAGCTGCGGATGACATACCAGTGGCTGGCGCTGCCGGGGCGATAGGCGCTGATGTCCGTCTTGCCGTCGCCGTCAAAGTCGAAAGCGGTCGGCGCAATGAAGACAGAGCTGTAACGCAGCAGTGCGAAATCCGCAAATGCGCCGCCGCTGTTATTGGTATTGGCCTGTCCCGCAACCACTATCTTCCCGTCGGCTTGGAAAGCCACTCCGAGCGCAGAATCATAATGACCGAAAAAGTCTGTGTTGGCTTTTCCGGCCAGAGAGCCGTCGCTGTTGAAAAGCGCCGTCCCGAAATCCACCCGTGGAGACGTGCCGCTATTACCGAGCGTCACGCTTCCGGCGACGACAATCTTGCCATCCGCGCGAAGTGCAACCGCATTGCCGTTATCGGCTGAGCCGTAAAAGTCTACCGAAGACTTTCCGTTAAACCCGAACGATGTGTCAATGGCGCCATTGCTCAGATATCGCACTACCAGAAAGTTTTCGTTGCCGGCGCTCCAGTAGCCCGCCGTGATGATCTTACCGTCCGGTTGCAGCGCCATGTCATTGATAGCCCCATAGGCTCCAAAATCTGTGCGGACGATGCCGCTCGTGCCAAAGCTCGAATCGAGATTGCCGCCGCTGTCATAGCGTAACAGCGTCATCATCAAATTCGAGGTTGCGCCCACCACGATTTTGTCATCCGTTTGAATGACCACGGCGGAAGCAGCGTCAGGTGTTGCTTCGCCCACATCCAGGACGATCTTGCCCATCGCGCCGAACGAGCTGTCGAGGCTACCATTCGGGTTATAACGCGCTATCGCGATGTTGCTGTTGCTGGAGTAAAGTTCCGTATGACCGACGACGACGATCTTGCCGTTGGATTGAAGGGCAACATCAACCCCTACGTCCGCGAAGCCAAAACTGGTGGTGACTATCCCTCCGTTGCCGAAGTTGTAGTCGGGGCTCCCGTCCGGGTTGATGCGCGCCATCGCAAAATCTATTTCAGCGGGTTGCGTCGTGGTTATCGTAAATTGGACTTGCCCAACGATCAATATCTTGCCATCAGGTTGCAGCACGGCTGACTGTGCGACATTGCCTAGGCTCGGAATGTGTATGAGGACTGCTCCGCCAAACCCGAACGAAGTATCAAAGCTTCCGTTAGTGTTATAGCGTGCGACCGCAAAATCCGGGCCTGACCCCGAATGCGGGTAAGATGTTCCGACGACGATAATCTTGCCGTCCGGCTGAACGAGAACGGTATCGCCGATATCCCCCCCGCCAAAGTGAGACGTGACTTTGCCGCCCGTGCCGAATGCAGGGTCAAGCGTGCCCGTCGCTCTGGCCTGTGACGAGCACAAGAGCAGCACAGAGATAATCAATCCGGTGAGCGCAAGAGACCTGCGCGGATAAAATGAGACTTGAATCTGTCGTTCGCAAAGACGCTGCTGCGCCCTCAATTGATGTGGGAATTGTGATAGGTTTTTCATCTGGAATTCTCCTTAGCGAGAAGCAATCCGAAGGAATTGACGAAGGATTGCTTATTAAGAGAAACGGTGTACGGAAATTACTACGGGTTTGCCCTGTTGCGTACAGAAGGCTGTTAGCGACGGAAGATTATCATGTTTAATTTAATTCTCACAAGGCCACTCAGGAAAAATGATAAGATGAAACATCTTGGAAAAAGCTGAATCAGATTGATGAGACAAAAGCTGATTCTATCCTGTCTGGCATTATGCGCCTTCGTGCTGTGCTGTGTAGGGACAGTTCATGCCGCAGGGGAAAATACAGGAGACAATACGCAGCATGGCCTTGACCCGCTGGTACTGTTGGGCATCGCTGTCATCTGGATCGTCGCGAAGGTGTGCGGCGAGTTGTTTGAAAGAATCGGGCAACCGGCGGTCTTGGGTGAATTGTTTGGCGGCATCCTGCTGGGCAATTTGATTCTCTTCGGGGTGACGGCGGCTGAGCCGCTCAAGACGAACGTGGTCATCGCCGCGCTCGCACAACTGGGCGTGATTATCCTGCTCTTTGAAGTCGGCCTGGAATCGAATCTGGGAGAGATGCTGGAAGTCGGCTGGTCTTCGCTCTTAGTGGCTTTGCTGGGAGTCATCGCTCCTTTCTTTTTGGGCTGGGGCGTGGCCGCTTACTTTATCCCGAACGAACCGCGCCTCGTACATATCTTCATCGGCGCAACCCTGTGCGCGACGAGCGTAGGGATTACGGCGCGCGTTCTGAAGGATATGAAGCGGCTCAACACGCGCGCGGCGCGCATCATTCTCGGCGCGGCGATCATAGATGATGTGCTGGGCTTGATGATTCTGGCGGTCATAACGGGCGTGATTCAAGCGAGCGGGGCGGGCGCGACAGTTTCGTTGGCAGGAATTGCATGGATCGCGGGCAAGTCCATCATGTTTCTGGTCGGAGCAATCGTCATCGGCCATTACTTCGTCCCGCGCCTCTTGAGCGGCATCGGAAGATTTGAAAGCAGGGGCGTGCTGCTGGCTCTCTCGCTGGCCTTCTGCTTTCTGCTGGCGTGGGGAGCCGGAAAGGTCGGGCTGGCGGAGATCGTCGGAGCTTTCGCCGCCGGGCTCCTGCTCGATGAAGTTCATTTTAAGAAACTCCCCGGGCATGAAAAGCGCGATCTGGAACAACTGCTGATTCCCATCAGCTCGCTCTTGGCTCCGGTCTTCTTTGTGCTGATGGGCTTGAAAGTTGACCTCGCCGCGCTCACGCGTTTTGACCTGTTAGGTTTTGCCTTTATCCTGACGCTGGCCGCAATCATCGGCAAGCAGGTTTGCTCGCTGGGCGTGGTCGAGCGCGGGGTCAATCGCTTAGCGGTCGGCTTTGGCATGATTCCGCGCGGCGAAGTCGGATTGATTTTCGCGGGCATCGGCGCGACGCTCCTGCTTCCGGATGCGCAAGGGGCGAGCGTGCCAGTCATCAGCCCGAACGTCTTTAGCGTCATCGTCATCATGGTTATCATCACGACGCTCGTGACGCCGCCCGCGCTCAAGTGGGCTATGTCGCGCAAAGATGCTTAGTCAAAAAAAATCAGTCAAGCGAAAGGGAATTCAAGATGGCGACAGGCAGGAAAGATCAAAGCAAAGCCGGATTACCGGCGAAGCGGCGCGGGCAGCAAACAGGCTCTGCGGGCAACCCTGCGAAGAGCCGCGAAGCAAAGGATGAGACTCCGGCCACCAGCGGGCGACGCGGGAGCGCCAATAAAATGTTCGCGGACAAATCAAGCCAGCACTTGATGAGCGACGGCGCCACGCCGCGCTCCAACACGCCTTCAGCTCCGGCGCAAACCAGCGGCGGCCACGTCGGCGAAACCGGCGGCGAGATCGCCTTCAAGCAGCGACAGGCGAAAAGCCGCAAGCCGAAGAAATAAAATTAAGCCACCGCAGACACAGAGACACAGAGCAAGGTAAGCAGATGAAGAAGATGCTGACTTAACTTGTTTGTCTGAACCCTGTGTCTCTCTGGTCTGCGGTGGCTACGTCTTGATTTTTGTTAACGGCAATTCGAAGTAAGCTACTCAAAGAGCCTGCGTAGCAGGCGGCAGCGTGTAGCCCCATGCGTGAGCATGGGGAATCATGATGCCACCCCTCTGTGTGAGCCTGCGTAGCTGGCGACAGAGGTTTGATACCGGAGAGTATCTGTCGCCAGCTACGCAGGCTCTGG
>JACMLC010000075.1 GCA_014379795.1 Pyrinomonadaceae bacterium | reverse complement strand
GCGCTGGCTCGTCCAGAATCGCTCAATCAAGGCTATCGGTCTCGACACGCCGAGCATTGATTACGGCCAATCAACTCTTTTTGAGAGCCATCGCATCCTCTTCGAGAAAAACATTCCGGCGTTTGAGAATCTGGCTAATCTGCACCAGCTGCCACTTAAAAACTTTCAGGTCATCGCGCTGCCGATGAAGATCAAAGGCGGGAGCGGCGGGCCGCTGCGCGCGATTGCGATTGTGAGATGAGCGAAAAGAACTCAACTAGGGTGTAGGGGATAGGGTGTAGGGTGTAGTTCAAGACAATTGTTTTTACTACACCCTATCCCCTACACCCTACACCCTGTCTTGAAATGATTGATTGGTTTCCCATCAAGCTCTCGTTTATGGTGGCGGGCGCGGCGACGTTGATCGCGCTGGTGGCGGGGTCTGCTTTGGGTTGGGCGCTGGCGCGAAGGCGTTTTCCGGGGCGCGATGTGCTGGATGCTTTGATTACGTTGCCGCTCGTGTTGCCGCCGACGGTGTTGGGCTATTACTTGCTGGTGCTGCTCGGCACACGCTCCATGTTCGGCGGCTTTTTATATAACCGTTTCGGGATTCGGCTGACCTTCACAGTCTGGGCAGCGATTATCGCGGCGACGATTCACGCGCTGCCTTTAGTGACCAAAAGCCTGCGCGCAGCCTTTGAGGGCGTTGATAGCCAGCTTGAAGCCGCCGCGCGCACGCTCGGGCTAAACGAGCGGCGCATCTTCTTTCGCGTCACGCTGCCACTGGCATCGCGCGGCGTGCTGGCGGCGACCGCGCTCGCTTTCGCGCGGGCGCTCGGAGATTTCGGCATCACCATTATGATCGCCGGAAACATTCCCGGCAAAACTCAAACAGCTTCGGTCGCCATCTATGATGCGGTGCAGGCGGGGCGCGATAACGAAGCCCTCACGCTCTCCGTCATCGTCTCTGTCATCGCAGTCGTGATGCTGTATTTCATCAATCGCTTCGGTCGCGTTAGATAACATTAGCCACAGAGGGCACAGAGGACACAGAGCAAATTCATTTATCTTCTCTGTGTTCTCTGTGCCCTCTGTGGCTAAATAAAAAAGCAAAAGTAAGGAAGGCATGCAAGCCCTCTTCACTTTTGCCTTTTACCTTTTTACTTTTACCTTCTTTAGATCACGCCGCGAAACTTCGACGCGCCCAAGGGATACCCCGGAAAGACTTTTTGCAAATTCGCGCTGCCGAGATGTTTCTGCGCCACTTCGCCGAAGACATCGCGGAAATCCGTCGTCACAGCCAGATCGCGGCCTTCGTACAAAGCGGTATTGCTCAAGCCCGGCCACTGCCCGTAAACCTTGCCTCCACGCACGCTGTTGCCGATGGCGAACATCGCGTTGGCATGCCCGTGATCCGTGCCGCGCGTGCCGTTCTCGCGCACGGTGCGCCCGAACTCGGACATCGTGAGAATCAACACGTCATCCATACGCGCGCCCAAATCCGTGTGAAGTGCATTGAGACCCGCGCCGAATTGCGACAAGAGGTTAGCAAGCTGCCCGCGCGAGCTGCCCTGATTCGAGTGCGTGTCCCAACCGCCCATGTCCGTGAAAGCGACTTCGAGTCCGACGCCCGCTTTGATAAGCTGCGCGATTTGCAGCAAGGAATTTCCGAACGGGCTGCGCGGGTACTGCGCGCCGTTCTCAGGCTTGTACTGCGCGGGGTTGACCTTCTTCAAATAATTGACGGCCTCAAAAGTGTCTTTGCCTGTGCCCTGCAATACGTCATTGACGCTCTGGTCATAAATGGATTCAAAGCCGCCCTGCACGCTCGCAGAGCTTGTGCCCGCGCGAATCGTGAAGTCAGAGAGGTTGTTAATCGCCAAGGCCGAAGCGCGTCCCTGCAAAGTGCGCGGCAAATTCTGTGTCATCGAGACGGCGCGAAACGGCGAAGCCTTTGCGTCCGCGTTGTTCTGCAAATAGCGATTGAGCCAGCCGTCGCGCGTGGATTTGACTCCCGGCGTCGCGGACTCCATGTAATCCTGCGCGTCAAAGTGCGAGCGCGTGTTGTCGGGCGAGCCGACCGCGTTGACAATCGCCAAACGCTTTGCATCCCACAAAGGCTTTAACATCGCCAGCGACGGGTGGAAACCAAACAGCCCGTCAAGGTCAATCGCTGCTTCCGCGTTGCCGCTCTTGGGTTGCGGAATAGCCAGCGTCGGGCGCAAGGAGTAATACTCGCCCTCGCCATGCGGCACGATCATGTTCAGGCCGTCCACCGCGCCGCGCTGAAAAATTGTGATCAGAGTCTTGCGGCGGCCATTGGCAGAGCCTTTGGTATCTGCGGCAAATGCGACGCGCTGCAAGAATGACGGCGCGCTGTGCATTACGCCAATGCTGGCGAGCGCGATGCCGCTCGATTTCAGGAAAAATCTACGATTGATGCTCATTTAGTATTACCTCTATCAACTTAGAGGAGCGTTTTAACAGCTTCTCTTTCAAGTTCAACCTGTCAACTTAGACGCCACACGCAAGCGATTCGTCACTTTAGTTTAAGGCAAAAGTTAAAAGGTAAAAGGCAAAAGGAACGCGGAAACCACTTTTATTAATTGCTTGAGAAATGTTTTGTCTTCACTTTTACCTTTTACCTTTTGCCTTTTTACTTTTCTCCGAGCAGGCGTGCGAGAAATTCCGCATCGTCAAAGCGGCTCATGCGTCCCTGCCGCACGATGACCAGATCGAGCGAAGGGATGATGTAAAGCCTTTGCTTGCCCGCTCCGGCGGCCATCACTAAGTCGCGCGGGGCTTTGGCATAAATTCCTTCGCGGCTGATGCGGTCTGTCTCGCGCACGCGCATTCCGTCGTCTTGATCTTCATCGCGCGGACGGCTTCCGCCCGGCACGTTGAGCCAGAAGGTCAGGCCATAAGCGGGATTGGTTTTGCTTCCGACAAAGCACTGCTCTAAAAGTTTTTTACTGACAAGCTGTTTGCCGTTCCACTTGCCGCCGTTTTTGACAAAGATGCCAAACTTAGCCCACTCGCGCGCGGTCAGATATGCGCCCGAAGGCAGGTGCGGATTGCCGTCCGCGCCTTGTTGCCAGAAGCTTACTTTTAATCCAATCGGATCGAGAACACGACGCTTCAGATAATCCAGAGGGCTTTCCTTGCGCGACGAGAGCTTGCGCCGCATCACCTCGCCAAAAATTTGAAACGGTGCGGGGCCGTACTGAAATTTTGTTCCCGTCTCAAACATGGCCTCCGCTTCGATGGCATCAGCATAAGCCGGAGGACGACCGATGCTGCCGCCGCCGATTCCGCTCACTAAGTGAAGCAATTCATTGATCGTAATCTTAGACTTGCGCGCGTCCGTCTTCCATTCTGTAATCGTCTCCGCGACGCGCTCGTCCAAGCGGAGCAGCTTGTCTTCGGCGGCTGCGGCGGCCATCACGCCGACAAAACTTTTGGTGCCGCTGGCGAGCATGTGCGAACGCTCAAGGCTGTGG
>JACMLC010000704.1 GCA_014379795.1 Pyrinomonadaceae bacterium | reverse complement strand
CTCTTTGCATTAAAAACCTTCTAACCGCAAAGAGCGCAAAGAGCAGTCGTCAAGCAGAGCGCTCAAAGTTGTCTGAGAGAAACCTGATGCCACAACCTTTTAAATGTCCCTCGTGCGGCGGCCCGCTCGAATACGACGGCGGCAAGCTCACCGTGCGCTGTCAATTTTGCAACAGCTCCATCATCGTGCCGGAAGAGTTGCGCCCGCGCGCAGCCGCGCCCACACGCGATGCTGATGTGACCTTGCAAGACCAGCTTGGCAATCTGGCTGAGATCGGGCGGCTGATCCGCGACGGCAACAAGATCGAAGCCATCAAAGTTTATCGGGAGACTTTCGGCACCGGTTTGAAAGAAGCGAAAGAGGCTATTGAGCGGTTGATGGCGGGCAAGAGCGTGGAGGTCATGCAGGGATTCGAGTCGCACACGGTTCAGCCGCAGATACAGGTCTCGCAAACTTCTTTCGGCGCACCTCGACAGGCATACGGCGCTAAACGGCCACAGGGCTGCTCGCCGCTTATAATTGGATTGGGCGTCTTAGTTGGCGTGCTCTTGTTTAGTAGTGCGGTGGGTTTCCTTATCTACAACAGCGCGCGCCGCGATGCCCGGAAGCCTGTGCCTAACCGGAATAATCCACACACAGTCCCGCGCGGCAGTGAAAAATCATCTCCGGCGAGCGGCTTTGCCAGCGTCTTGCTCAAGTTCGGCACCGAAGGCATCGGCGCGGGGCAATTCAAGGATGCGCGCAGCGTCGCGGTTGACGGCGAGGGAAACATTTACGCTGCGGATTACATAGGGGGGCGCGTGCAGGTCTTTGACTCAAGCGGAAAATTTCTGACGCAATGGATGGTTGACCCCAAGATGCCCTTGCTCCGCCTAGCGGCAGACCGCAAAGGAGTTGTCTACGTTGTTCAAAGCGGCGACATCAATCGCTATGAAGGAATGACGGGACAGTCTTTGGGGAAAGTTCCGGCGACGGGGAGATGGTTTAATGATGTCGTCGTCACGCCGGACGGCGGCCTCGTCGCCACGCAGAACGGGCAGGACATCGTGCGCTTTGACAGCAGCGGCAGAACTCTCAGCACCATCACCAAAGCGATTACAGAGCAGACCGGCGATTCGGAGCTGGATACAAAGATCGCTGTTGACGGACTTGGAAACATCTACGCGCTGGGAATTTTCAATGACGCGGTCTTTAAGTTTGCGCCGAACGGAAAGTTCATCACGCGCATCGGCGGCGAGGGCGAAGAGTCGGGGCTGTTCCGTGCCCCGCACAGCATCGCCGTTGACGGGCAGGGGCGCATCTACGTCTCGGACATCAAAGGCATACAGGTCTTCGATACCAACGGTCGTTATCTGGACGTGTTCAAGGTCGAGAAAAACGTGGCTTTCGTAATGGTCTTCAATGACCGCAACGAACTCTTTGTCGCCGCCCGCACGGAGATAGTCAAGTTCGCGCTCAACAAATAGACTCATCAGAGAATGCAAAATTAAAAATGTAAAATGCAAAAATAAGAAGCAGATTCCATTTTGCATTTTACATTTTTAATTTTGCATTCTTCACCTTCGCTCATAAAACGTGGCGGTCAAATCTTTTTCCAGCTCTCTGGATTCTGAAGGCCGAAAGCCGTCTAAAAAGTTTTCCGGCATAAAGGCGTCCGCGCCTTCGACCTCAAGCGGAATCGCAGTGACAATCCACCTGTCTATGTCTTCAAGAAAGCTGCTGTAGATTTGCGCGCCGCCGATAATGTACAAATCGCGCGCCAGATAAGGCGCGAGCGAAAGGACTGAGAGCCGGTCACGCAGCATAACAAGAGATGGGTGCGCTTCGATTTCGCTTGAGCGGCTGAGGACAATATTGAGCCTTTGCGGCAGAGGCTTTTTGAGAGCGCGCCAGGTCCTGTGTCCCATCACGCAGGCGTTGCCAATCGTCTGCTGCTTAAAAAATTTCAAGTCCGCAGAGTAATGCCACGGCAACTGCCCGCCCTTGCCGATAGCATTATTCTTATCCACTGCCACGATGCCGATAATAG
>JACMLC010000703.1 GCA_014379795.1 Pyrinomonadaceae bacterium | reverse complement strand
GTGGCGCAAAGAAAGCAATCAAGATAAAGCATCGCTCAACCCCTTTGCGCCTTTGCGGGAGCTTCTTTCCTGATGCTAGATGACACTTGAATTTCAAACTGTCCCACTACCCATGTTTACTGCCAACTGCTAACTGCCTGCTATTTCTTAATTCCCTTTTCGCTTGAGCTTGGATAGAATAACTTTTCCCCCGAAGTTCCCCGAATAAACGCTCTTGCTGATTGTGATTATTTCCCCGTACATGAGATTATCTATGCCGCACAACGGAACAATCCGCGCTGAGGCGCGTGTAGCATAATGCCCGCTTTCTGGATGTGGCTGTCTGTTCGGTGAATCGAAAATAAAGGGGATTCGACGTTTGAAACATTTGCTGACGGTTATTCTAATGTTTTTACTGGCGCTCGCTCCGTGTGCGGTGGCGGATGCGCTGGGGCAGAGCGATGTCGCCGCAGTCCCTTTTTCCAAGGCTCCTTATCGCGTCGGCGAGCGGCTAACTTATAATGTCTCTTTTTCAAACTTTTCCACAGCCGCGCATGTAGAGCTGTTTGTCGCCGGACGCGGAACCTATTTTGATCGTGAAGGCTTTCAGCTACGCGCTCACGTAGAGACGATAGGCATCGTCAATGCTGCGCTATATTCGGTCAACAATGACTATGTCACGTACATCGCGCCCGAAACCGGACAACCCTTTCGCTCGCAGATGGTCAGGCGCGAAGGCAATCGCAATGAGGATTTTTCGCGCGAGTACAACGAGCCTGTCGGCACAGAGGCGATTCCCGCAAGGCTCAGGACTGGTTATTTTCCGGGAACTTATGATCTGCTCTCCGCGCTCTATCGTGTGCGCGCTTTGCCGCTCGCGGACGGCGCGCGTTATAGCTTCACAGTGCGCGAAATTGATGTGTCCTATCCGGTCGAGCTGAAAGTCATAGGCCGCCAGTTCGTCAAGACCAACATCGGCTCGTTCAATACCGTCATCACCCAACTGCGTTTCCCCAAAAATTCGCAAGCTAACGATTATCGTATCCAGATTTATTTCAGCGATGATGAGAGGCATGTGCCGGTGCTATTCACAGCGGAACTGCCCGCCGGAGACGTTCGCGCAGAACTGGTCGGCTCTGAGTTGCCGGGCGGCGCCGCTCCGTCCATTCCCGACTCTTCGGTGCCTGACATGGCTGCTTCTTCTCCGTCACAGATTCAGCCTGCCAGAAATCCTGTGACCGCTAATCCGAACAGCGTTCCGAACGGCATTCCGGGGATACCCGGCATTACTATAACTCCGAACTCGACAACGCCTGACACGGCGAATCCAACAATTCCCGGCACCCGGCGCACAACGCCGAACACTGCGCCGAACACTGCGCCGAACGTAACCCCAAACACGCTGACGGCTTTGCCCGCAGGGCTTCCCTTTACTGCCGGTGAGCAGTTGAATTTCAACCTCTATCTTGAGAACGCTGCGCAGTCGGTTGGGACGGCTTCTTTCCAAGTCGGAGCGCGCTCAAAATATTTCGGGCGTGACGGGTTGCTGCTTACAAGCAAAGTGGAAACGACCGGAGCGGCGAAGAACATTACGGACAACGACCAGACCAGCACTTATGTTGACCCGAACACACTGTTGCCGTTTCGCTTTGAATTGGCTTTGCAGGAACAGGGTCGCCGGTCGAATCAAACCGTGACGATTGATCAGGATCGTGGCAACGCTACGACAGAGACGGGCACGCGGCTGGAAATTCCGGTTGGCACCTACGATATGCTCTCTGTCTTTTATGCGCTGCGCTCTTTTAATCTCAAATCGTCCAAGCCGAATGCAGTCTCACTGTTAATTGCTAATCGCCCACGCACGCTCTTCATCACTTTTCTGAAACGCGAGACGATAGAGCTGGGCGGGCAGCAAATCCCCGCATGGCAACTCTCGCTAACGACCGATGATGCAGAGGCTGACAAAAACGCCCTGCGTTTGTGGGTCAGCGAAGACCAGCGCCGCCTCCCCTTGCGCTTGACCGCTGTCACCCCCGCGGGACGCGTGCGCGCAGACCTCGCCATCATTCCCATCGTCCGCCAGTAAGCAAGATCCTTAAGCTATCAAAGTTTTTTTCGGGCAATATGAAATTGAAATTTAATTTCAATTCGGATATAGTGCTCTTGGGAGAAAACGCAATGTTGCTTTTTCCACTTCAGAGCCTGATCAGCTTTTGAATCGAGCGCGCATTTGAGCTTTTAGCAAGATTTCTCAGAATAGATTTTTATGAGCGATGCCATCACAGACAGTTTGCCTGCCAACCAGCTATCTCTGGCGCACCTTCCGGCAGGAGCGCGTGCCCGCGTTCTGGCGGTCACCGGGACTGGCGCGGTGGCGCGACGTTTGATGGAAATGGGCGTCGTTCCCGGTGTGCCCGTGCGGATGATCAAATCCGCGCCACTCGGCGATCCTTTGGAAGTCCGCGTGCGCGGCTATCATCTAGCAGTCCGCCGCGCGGAAGCGCAAACCATTAAAGTGATAAGTGATGAGTAATAAGTGATAAGTTAAAGACAAGAGGTAGTTTTCTCTTGTCACTTATTACTCATCACTTATCACTTATCACTTATCACTGTTCTTATGTCTTCTGCCGTCGAATCCCCCGCTCAAGCGGATAAGCTCTCCGGCGACGTGGCGTCTGTCGCTGAGCTTTCGGTGGCGCGCCCGTTGATGGTTGCGCTGGCCGGAAATCCGAACGCCGGGAAAACCACTCTCTTCAATTCCCTGACGGGACTCAGGCAAAAGGTCGCTAATTATCCGGGCGTGACGGTCGAGCGCAAAGAGGGCGTGTGGCCGCTCAGTCCTGAATTGCTGCCCGCGCGCCTGATTGACCTGCCGGGGCTGTACAGTCTCGACGCGACTTCGATCGACGAGCAGATTGCGCGCAATGTCATCACAGGGCGGATGGCCGGACTGCCTGCGCCGGATGTCATCATCGCGGTCGTTGATGCGACCAACCTCGAACGCAATCTATATCTAGTCGCACAGCTTCTCGAATACGGGCGTCCTTTGATCGTCGCCCTGACGATGACAGACCTTGCCGCACGGCGAAAGCTTTTGATTGATGCGGGCGAGTTGTCAGCCGCGCTCGGCGTGCAGGTTGTTGCGCTTGTCGCATCGCAAAAGGTCGGCATAGACGAGTTGGCGAAAGCGGTCTTGCGGGCAGCCGAACGATCCGGCGCGGGCGCTGGATGGCGACTTCCCGAATTGGCTGAGCGCGAGTTGGCTGCGCTCGTGAGTAGCCATGGAAACGGCTTGGAGCGTTACGCGGCCTTGCACGAACTGTTTGGCGAAGAATTGCCGGAGGATGAGAAGCGGCGCGAGGTTGTGG
>JACMLC010000074.1 GCA_014379795.1 Pyrinomonadaceae bacterium | reverse complement strand
CCGCGCCGTCCCGATCATCGTTCCATCGCCGCCCAGCACGAGCAGCAAGTCAACGCTGGCCGCCAATTCATCGCCCGCCAGAATCTCGATCGCGCAGCCGGTCTGCTGCTCAATACCTTCACTCTCAAGAACCGGCTCGCCAACCAGCCGGATGCCGCGCGCGTCAAGCCAGACGACCAGCTCGCAGACGGTCTTGACCGCCTCGTGTTGATGCGGTTTGACGACGACACCGATACGACGTATGGCGGTTTCTGCCATCAATCAACCAACTGTCTGCTAAAGGTCTCTCTGGCCTCTTGGTCAGGCTCTAAAATGTGCTTGATTACTGTAAAGATACGGCACGCGGATGATACCCGCGCCCGCTTTGGAGTGTCAACGAAGATAAAGAAAGGCAAAAGTAAAAAGGTAAAAGGCAAAAGTAAGAAAGCATTCCAGCCCTCTTCACTTTTACCTTTTACCTTTTACCTTCCTAAATTGTCTTCTCAAATCCGTACTCGCTGGTGTTATTTGAATCGTGCAGGTCGCGCTCGCCGGATTTGGTAAAGCCCATGCGTTGATAAAGACGATGCGCGTCGAGAAAGCGCGTGTCGCTCCAGAGCAGCATACGCGCCTTTCCGGCAGCGCGTGCATGCTCTATCGCAAGGTCTGTCAGCCTGCGTCCCCAGCCCTGTCGCCGCAGCGTGGGATGAACGTAAAGAGCTTTCAATTCGCTCGCATCCTCATGCAGTATCACGGCGACCGTGGCGAGAATCACGCGCTCGTCTTCCACGACCCAGAACTCGCCGCCGCTCGCGCGAAAGTACGGGCCGGGTTCGAGCAGATGCCTTTCTTCAGCTTCGATCAACAGTGTGCAATCGTACTCGGCATAAATTTCTGAGATGAGAGAATGAATTGAGGGAACATCCGATGGAATTGTCGGGCGCAGCAGGATTGCCATAAGTGTTCTTCTATAACGAGCCTCTTAAATTTTCGCAGCTCGATGCGATACCGAGAGATGCGCGCGTTGACGTTGCGAACTTAGCTCAGAGCCGCGCGGCAGGTTCTTGAAACGCTGCGTGCTCCACACGCGCGCGAGGCGTTCAAGCTCTGCGCCGTCCGATTCTGGATCAACCAGAGAAAGCCAGAGCGGAGTCGGCAGCCATGCCCACGCCGCGCCGTATACTTGGGTGTTCAACTGCTCGACGCGATGCTCCGTGCGCGTTTCCAGATTCGCGGGCGGCAAATCTTCCCAGTTCTCATAACAGGCATGCTGGATGCAGGGCGCGGGCTTGGCTCGCCTGTGAACCAGACAGCCGACGTGCGGCTCATAAAGCGGGCACGCGTAGGTCTGCGCGAACGTGTCGCCGGACGCGCTCAGGTGATAACGCTCGACCGCCTCACGCGCGCGAACATAAACGGCGCGATGCTCAGCTTCCGTCAGGCGCGGCGTGCGCCTGAGCGTCTCGCGGATCGCGACCGCTTCAAGGCGCGTGATGTGAACATTGACGAAATGCGCGTCCGTACAACACACCCCGCGCGTCGGGCACGTCACACAATCTTCAGCGCGATGCTCATAGTTCAATTTGATAAAGCTTTGATAAGCGGTCTTGATGCGCTGAAGATGTGCGAGCGCAGTTTGCTCTTTGCTTCCTTTGCTCATATCAAGCAGAACAGCTATTCCTGCGGCGCGCCTCCATTGCCGGAGGAAAACTTTGTCAAGTTGTTGACGACCTTAGTGAGATCGGAAATCTCCTGTTGGGTTTTTAGCTGAGCCTGAGCTAAATAGGAAATGTCCTGCTGCGTCTGTTGCCGGTCTTGCTGCTGTGTTTTCGCCAATTCACGCATCGTTTGTCGAAAGGACTTGTTAGCTGCATTTTGCGCTTCGACGTGTCCCATCATTACCCGCGTAAATTCCGTTAGATTATCTGCTACTTCTTCAATGCGCCGGCTCATCTGCTCGATTCGTTGATCGGTTTTTTCGGAGCGAGCATCGTAGTTGGCCTGATTTTTCAGGAGAAATTCGATAGCTCTTTCCATCTCATTACTAGTCATGGGAGAAATCCTTTCTCGTAGAGCGCGAGAAATTCCGTATTGCCGTCCGCGCCTCGCAAGGGGGATTCAATCACACCTCGCACTTGAAGGCCAAGCTCAAGCGCATGGGTGTTGACCTCTTCGACGACGCGCGCGTGTTGGCAGGGGCTGCGGACGATGCCGCCCTTGCCGACTTCGCCGCGCCCGACCTCGAATTGCGGTTTGATTAAGAGGATGATGCGGCCTGTCTGTTTTAAGAGCGGAGCGATGGCGGGCAGCACTTTGGTCGCGGAGATAAAGGACACGTCCATCACCGCCAGATCGAATTCTTCCGCAAAGTCTTCCGGCTTCAGGTAACGCGCGTTGATGCCTTCGCGTGATTCGACCCGCGCGTCATTCCTGAGTCGCCAGTCAAGCTGGTTATGCCCGACATCCAGCGCGACGACGCGCCGCGCGCCGTGCTGCAACAGGCAATCCGTAAAGCCTCCGGTCGAAGCTCCGACATCGAGACAGACGGCATCCGTCACATCTATGCCAAATTCACGGAGGGCTGCTTCTAATTTCAAGCCGCCGCGCCCGACATAACGCATGGCGGGATCGTCCGCGCCCTTGAGGCGGATTGGCGCGTTCGCCTCGAACATCTCCGAAGATTTTTCCACGCGCTGCTCACCGACCAGCACGACGCCCGCCATCACCAACGCCTGCGCACGCGTCCGCGTCGGAGCCAGCCCGCGCTCAACCAGCAGCTTGTCTATTCGCTCGCGCTTCATAGAAAGTAAAAAGTAAAAAGGTAAAAGGTAAAAGGGAGGCTGAAACCACTTTAATAAATTTGGTTTCTCCTCCCTTTTACCTTTTACCTTTTTACTTTTGCCTTATTTTAAGGTGTTCCCTCAAAGATTTCACGGATGCGATAAAGCTCATCGCGTGTGCGACGCATGATCGGGTCTTGCGGAAGGTCATCATCCGAGCCTCTGCGGTTGCGGCCTCTGTTCTGTCTTCGCTGGTCGTCGTCAGCGGCTCTGCGCTCTTCACGCCGCTGCTCCGCACGCTCGCGTCTTTCTTCGCGTCTCTCTTCACGCGCGGCTGCCTTGCGTTCCTCGCTGTCATCAACATTGTTGCGAGAGGGCGGAGCGGGCGCAGAGGTTGGAGCGGAAACCGGAGGCGGATTCGATGAGACGACCTGCGGCTCAGCGGCTTCAGTCGCTGGCTCAGGCATGTCGGATTCCGAGTCAGAGGCCATTTCTTCTTCCTCTTCAGGAAGGTACGTCCAGGACATCTCAGCCGGAGTTCTTCTGATCGCGGGTCGAACGGCGACCGCCGCTTCGGCTGGCTGCTGGCGGCTTTGATAGATACTGATCCCAAGCCCTGCTGCGACGCCCGTCATGATGGCTAAGCCTGCGAGCAACGCCAGCATCGTCCAGCGGCGCTTCCCGGTGGCAGGGGCGGCTGTACCGGCTTCCGCCAGCGGCACGACGGGGCGCGCGTCCCGCGTCGCCTGCGTATTGAAAAATGGCCGCGACAGGGTCTCGTCCGGGTCTGTGCCGGTCTCGATAATAATCTTATGTCTTTCTTCCATAACGCTTCAAACGGCTGGCGGCATTTCTGGCCTCGCCTCATCCCATCATAACAAAATCCGCGCTCATGCGAACGCCAATTTTCGGTTGCCGAACTGTCAAGGGGGGCGCGCTCCTGCTTTTGCGCGCAGATGTGCCTTTGATGCATGAGGTTGCGACTTCGTATGCCATCGCAACCTAAATACAAAGCTTTCTTTTCTACAGAATGGCGGGAGAGGCTGCTTAGAAGATAAATTGCCACTAGCTTCAGCTAGTGGAAAAGATGTTCAAACATATCTGTCGGCTTTAGCCGAACTGTTCGGCTAAAGCCGATGATGGTGGCTATGTTGCCCACTAGCTAAAGCTAGTGGCAATTCAAAAAACTTTCATTACATAGCGCTAACTTCTTACCTTTTCTCGCTGAGCGCGCCGGTCTTCCAAGACTTCCATGCTCTCTTTGACGCGCGTGTAAATGCCGTCTGCATCAAGGCCGTATTTAGCCAGCAGCAGCTTGGCGTCGCCATGCGTCACGAGGCGGTCTGGAATTCCCATGCGGACGAATTTTAGCTTGTCCTGTAATCCGTTCTCTTCCAGAAGCTCAAGCACGGCAGAGCCGAAGCCCGCTGCGAGGTATGCTTCTTCAACCGTCACGATGAGACGTTTGGTGCGCGCCAGCGCGAGCAGCAATCCTGCGTCGAGCGGCTTGACGAAGCGCGCGTTGACGACCGTGGTCTCAATGCCATCCTTCGCCAGATTTTCCGCCGCCGCCAGAGACGGATACACCATCGAGCCGTAAGCGACAATCGCTATCTCGCCTCCATCGCGTAGGATTTCGCCCTTGCCGATTTCCATTAGCTGCGGCTCGCGGCTGATGTCCACGCCGACGCCGTTGCCGCGCGGATAACGCAAAGCCGCTGGCCCCGGATGCTCGATGGCCGTCAGGAGCATGTCGCGCAGCTCTGCTTCATCCTTCGGAGCCATCAAGACCATGTTCGGCATCGCGCGCAGATAGGCTATGTCCAGCAAGCCGTGATGCGTCGGGCCATCGGGCCCCGCGACGCCGCCGCGATCAAGCGCAAACGTAACATTCAGATTCTGAATACAGACATCGTGCATCACCTGATCGAACGCACGTTGAAGGAAAGTCGAATAGATTGCCGCGACCGGCTTTAAGCCCTCGCAGGCCATCCCGGCGCAGAAAGTGATGGCGTGCTGCTCTGCGATGCCGACATCAAAAGTGCGTTTGGGAAATTTCTCCAGAGCTTTGTCAATGCCCGTGCCGTCAGGCATCGCCGCCGTCAACGCGATGATTTTTTCATCCTTCGCCATCAATTCGCACAAGGCGTCTCCGAAGACGGCTGTGTACTGCGGAGCTTTGGCGGAAGACTTGATGGGCTTGCCCGTCTTAAGCTCGAACGGGCCGGTCGCGTGCCACGCGTAATAATTTTTTTCCGAAGACGGAAAGCCTTTGCCCTTCGTCGTCAACGCATGGACGATGACGGGGCTGTCTTT
>JACMLC010000702.1 GCA_014379795.1 Pyrinomonadaceae bacterium | reverse complement strand
CTCGCCGCGAAATTCAATCGTCCGGAGTTTGCCATCATAGACCATTACATCTACGCGATTGTGTCGGACGGAGATTTGATGGAAGGCGTCGCATCGGAAGCCGCTTCGCTCGCGGGGCATTTAAAGCTGGGAAAGCTGATTTATCTTTACGACGACAACAACATCACTATCGAAGGCACAACCAACCTCGCTTTCTCAGAAAATGTGCCACAGCGTTTTGCCGCTTACGGCTGGCACACAAGCACTGTCGAAGACGGCAACGATCTTGAAGCGATAGAAAAAGCAATCCGCGATGCGCAGGCGGTCGCGGATCGCCCGTCGCTGATTTCCATCAAGACGACTATCGGTTACGGGATGCCGTCCGCTGGAACGAACAAGGCGCACTCGGACGCACCCGGCGCAGAGGCCGTGCGCGAAACCAAAAGGCATCTGGGCTGGCCTGAAGACAAAACATTTTATGTGCCGGACGAAGCCTCTGTTCATTTCAGAAAAGCCATTGAAGAAGGCGAGCGAGCGGAAAGTGTTTGGAGCGCGCTGGTCGAAAAGTATGAAGCGGAGCATGCGGAGCTTGGAAGCGCATGGCGCGTGACGATGAGCGGCGAGCTTCCCGAAAATTGGGAAGCGCATCTGCCAACATTTGAGGATGCCAAGCCGGTCGCGACGCGTGTGGCGAGCGGGCAGGTCATCAACGCGCTCGCGCCGCACATGCCGATGCTCATCGGAGGCTCTGCCGATTTGGGCGGCTCGAACAACACGGACATCAAAGAAGGCAAGAGTTTCGGGGCTGACTCTTACGACGGGCGCGTCATTCATTTCGGAGTGCGCGAGCATGCGCTGGGCGCAACGATGACCGGCATCAGCTTGAACGGCGGCCTGATTCCCTTCGGCGGCACGTTTTTGACTTTCTCGGATTACATGAAGCCCGCGATTCGTCTCGCCGCGCTCTCCGAAGTTCAGGTCATCTACGTCTTCACGCATGACTCAATCGGACTTGGCGAAGACGGCCCGACGCACCAGCCCATCGAACATCTGGCAGCCCTTCGCGCCATCCCGAATTTATACCTGATTCGCCCGGCAGATTCGCACGAAGTGCGCGAAGCATGGCGCACGGCCATCCTGCGCCGCAAAGCCCCGACCGCCTTCGCCCTCACGCGCCAGAAAGTTCCGCTCATAGACCGCACACGCTACGCTTCAGCCGAAGGCGCGCGGCGCGGCGCATATATTCTTGCCGAAGCAGAAAAGACAGATGGTGAAGCAGGAGCAAACAAAGCTGTCACGCCCGAACTAATCTTGATCGCCACCGGCTCCGAAGTCTCGCTCGCGCTCGAAGCGCGCGAGCAGTTGCAAAGCGAAGGCACAAGCGTCCGCGTCGTCTCCATGCCCTGCTGGGAATTGTTTGCAGAGCAAACTGAAGATTACCGCAATGAAGTCCTGCCGCCCAATGTGACCGCGCGCCTCGCCATCGAAGCGGGCGTCAGGCAGGGATGGGATCGCTGGACAGGAGCGCAGGGGGATGTCCTGAGCCTCGAACGCTACGGCGGCTCCGCTCCCGGCGACGTAGCCATGCGCGAGCTTGGTTTCAATATCGAGAACGTGCTGAAGCGTGCGCGGGCTTTAATCTAAGCGCTCGGACAAAATTAAGTTGCGGTGGCTGTGATGTCAGAACCGCCTGCGGTAGCGGGCGGGTCGCAAGTGTCGCCAAGAACCCGCCCGCTACCGCAGGCGGTTCTGACTTGCCATCTGTGCTTTAAATCTAAGCGATGAGGAGTCTTCCCTTGAGAAAAGTTTTCATTCATGCGTCTTGCACAATTTTTCTGCTTACCTGTTTCTCATTTCAACTCAGCGCGCAGCAGCCGACGACGACCAGCCCGCAGCCTTCTGCGACCAGCCCGCAGCAACCGCAGGCGCGACCCCGGCAGACGCCCGATGCTAATCAGGACTCGCGCCAAGTCGAAAAGCCGCCCGCAGGCTTTGACCAGACGCAGGGCGAGGCGCGCTCTCTGACGATTGACGAAGCGATTGCCTTGGCTCTCAAGCAGGCTTCCGCTTATCAAACATCGCAGCTTGACGAGAGCATCGCGGCAGAGGATGTCAAACAGGCGCGTGCGGCATTTTTCCCGCAGTTCACAGTGCCGCTCACTTATTTCGGCACGACGCCGTCGCGTTATCGCCTCGAAGATGAACCTGTGACGTTCAGCTACGTTTCATCGAGCGCGATTCACGAGACCATCGCGCTCTTGCAGGCTTCGGGCGAGATAGACATTTCGGGACGCCTGCGAGCACAGCTTAAGCAGAGCCGGTATCTGCTCGAAGCCGCGCGCGCCGGAACACAGATCGCACGCCGCGCGCTCGCGCTCAATACAATTGACGCTTATTACAACCTGATGCTCGCGCGCCAGCGAAAGCGGCTCGCGGAAGAGACGCTCTCGCTCGCCGAAGGGTTTGTGAAAGTCGTGGAGGGCAAGCAGCAGCGCGGTGAAGATGAAAGCGAAGGCACAGACATGCTTCGCGCACGCTCGCAGGTCTCTGCGCGGCGCGACGAATTAGAGCAGGCGCGCGCGGGCGAAGCGGCGGCGATGGATCTCGTCAGAGTCCTGACCGGCGTCAATTTCACGACCGCCATAGATGTCTCGCGCATCTCGCAGGACTTGCCGACCACCGGCGATTTTCTCAGCTATTCGGAAGAAGTTTTAAAGTCCAGGCCGGAACTCGCGCAGGTGGACGCGCAGCAACGCGCGGCACAGCAGGAAGCGCGCGCGGAGCGGGCGACGCGCTTTCCGCAATTCGCTTACACCGTCAACGGCGGTTTTGACGCTGGGGACTTTTCTCCCTTGACCAGATATTCAGGCGGCTCCGCGACCGTCTCGCTGACCATTCCGATTTTCGATTTCGGAGCCAGCAAGAGCCGCGAGACGCAGGCACGTCTGCGCGCGAAATCGCTGGACGTGCAGCGCGAAATGACCTTGCGACTGTTGCAGCAGGAATTCTACACCGCGCGCTCTGCCGCGCTCACAGCCCTCACGCGCATCCGCGAGACAGAGGCCGGAGCCGAAGGAGCGCAAAAAAATATGATGCTCATCTTCGCGCGCTATCGCACCAAGAACGCGACCATCACAGACGTAGTTGACGCGCAGGCCGCCTACGCCGAAGCGCGCATGGCATACTTTCAAGCCATCATTGATTACCGCACCGCGCGCTTTCGCCTTGAGCAAAATCTAGGCCAGTAAGATTAAGCTTGAGACAGAGATAAGATGGAATGAAAACAAAGCGAGCGGGGGCAAGCCGCCCTTCCTAACCTTAGAGACAAGGTTGATTGAATAATTCCAGTAACAGTGTCTCGAAGTCGGGAAGAGGGGCTTGCCCCCGCTCATCTTTTTCACAAAAAATCTGTCTACTTCACACAACT
>JACMLC010000701.1 GCA_014379795.1 Pyrinomonadaceae bacterium | reverse complement strand
CAGGAGGGACTACCTCCGGCGGAACTTTTCCGATTCTCAACCCGCTGGTCCAATATAATCCGAGCGCGACGCGCGATCTGTTCGTGACGGTGTTCAATCCGAGTGGCAATGCGCTCGTTTATTCGACGGGTCTCGGCGGCGGCAGAAACGAGAGAGCCAATGACCTAGCCCTTGATCGCGCGGGCAATGTTTACGCGGCAGGCGAGACCTCGGGGCTTATTGGCGCCGGAAGCTTTCCGACCACTGCGGGAGCGGCGCAAACCGCTTATGGCGGCGGCGCGACCGACGGCTTCGTTATCAAAATCGGTAATGCGTTGGTGGCGCAACGCCGGACGCCATTCGATTTCGATGGCGATGACAAAACAGACTTGGCCGTCTGGCGTCCCGGCGAGGCCACTTGGTACATCCGCCAGAGTTTTAATAATGCTTTGCAGACGCGGCAGTTCGGCTTGAGCAGCGACGTGCCCGTCGCAGGTGATTATGACGGCGACGGTCATACGGAAACGGCTGTCTTTCGTCCATCAAACGGCACGTGGTATATCATGCAAAGCCTGCAAAATACTTTTAAGGCCCAGCAGTTCGGGACGAGCGGCGATGTGCCTGTACCTGCGGATTATGACGGCGACGGCAGCACAGACATCGGCGTTTACCGTCCATCGAGCGGAACGTGGTATATCCTGCACAGCTTGACTAATAATTTTCGTACAGAAAATTTTGGGGTGAGCGCAGACCAGCCCGTGCCCGCGGATTTTGATGGAGACGGCAAAGCAGACCTCGCGGTCTTTCGACCGGGCGAAGGCAACTGGTATATCAAGCAGAGCCTCAACGGAGCTGTTCGCGCGGAGCATTTCGGCGCGAGCGGAGACAGGCCGCTGCCCGGAGACTATGACGGCGACGGCAAAGCGGACATCACAGTCTTTCGACCGGACAATGGCACTTGGTACATCCTGAACACGGCGACAACCGGGCCGGTTTTCACAGCGCGGCAATGGGGTCTCAGCACAGACTTGCCCACACCCGGAGATTACAACGGAGATGGAACGACTGACCTCGCGGTCTTCCGTCCCTCTAACGGCTTCTGGTATATCCTGAACATGGTCGAAGGCACATTCCGCGCAGAGCAATTCGGACAGAGCGGCGACCTGCCCGTGCCGGGCGCGCTCATTCCTTAATCAGGCACATGTCTTGATGAGGCTCACACATGAAAGGCCGCTCACCATGAGCGGCCTTTCTACTTTCTGCCTAATGTGATTGTAAGTAGTGATTCAGTTGGGGGTTCTAAGGATTTTGTGTAAGTGAGTTTGAGCTGAGTCCAGCAATGGCTGTTGTCAGAACCGCCTGCGGTAGCGGGCGGGTTTTAGCTGGCGGGAAAGACCGGTTTTGATTGCACAGAGACCCGCCCACTACCGCAGGCGGTTCTGACTTTTCCCTTTTTCGCGCTCGCCATTTATGATGCCTGCCTGTGATTGAAGAGTTGAATTTGATGATCGTGGCGGGCGAGGCGTCGGGTGATGCTCATGCGGCGTCGCTGGTGAGGGCGTTGCGCGAGCGTGCGCCGCAGGTTGAGTTTAAGTTCTTCGGCTCGACTGGCGCGCAGATGCGCGGGGTGGGCGTTGAGTCTATCGTGCGCGCGGACGAGCTGGCGATTATGGGTATCGTCGAAGTGGGAAAGGTGTTGCCGAAATTCTGGCGCGCCTTTCGGGAATTGAAGCGCGCGGCGATTGAGCGCGAGCCGGATGCTGTGATTCTGGTTGACTGGCCTGAATTTAATTTACGGCTCGCGCGTGCGCTGCATCGGAAGGGGCTTCGCATCGTTTATTACATCAGCCCGCAGCTTTGGGCTTGGCGCTCTTACCGCGTGCGCAACATACGCCGTGACGTAGACCAGTTGCTCTGCATTCTTCCCTTCGAGCCTGAGTGGTACGCCCGGCGCGGCATCACACACGCGGAGTTCGTAGGCCACCCGCTCGCGGGCGAAGTCCATGCGCGGGACGACCGTGCGGAATTTTGCGCGCGTCACGATCTGGATTCAAAGAGACCTATCATCGCGCTGCTTCCCGGCAGCCGTCATAAAGAGATTGAGCGCATCCTGCCGCCGATGCTCGATGCGGCGGCGATTGTGTCCGCTCAAAAATCCGAAATCCAGTTCGTCCTCGCCATCGCGCCTAACAGGCCAGCAGGAGAAGCTGAAGCCATCATCGCTGCATGGCGGAGTGAATCGAATTTGCCGGACGTTTTGCGCATCGTGCAGCACGAGACGCGCGAAGCTCTCGCAGCGGCGGATTCGGCAGCCGTCGCCAGCGGCACGGCGACGCTCGAAGCCGCGCTCGTGGGGACGCCTTTCGTCATCGTCTACAAAGAATCTGCCATCAACTGGCACACGCTCGGTCGCCTGATCAATGCGGAACACTTCGGCCTCATCAACCTCATCGCGGGCGAGCGGCTGGTGACAGAGCTGATGCAACACGATTTGACGGGAGAGAAGCTGGCGAAAGAATTGCTGTCGCTGCTTGACAGGCAACGTAACGAAGCTCTGCGCGTGCGGCTCCGCGAAGCGACCGCCAAACTCGGCGCGGGCGGAGCATCACTGCGCGCAGCCGATGCGATTCTCAGTAAGCTTCAAGAGTGGAGACAGGATAAGACAAAGCTGTCAGAACCGCCTGCGGTAGCGGGCGGGTCATCCTAAGCTAAGAAACCCGCCCGCTACCGCAGGCGGTTCTGACGCGGCTCACGCTATTTATTTTGAGTCCCCGTGTTCATCTTTGAATCTTTCTTCCAGTTCTGCAATTCGTCGTCTTAACTCTTTCACCTCTTCGCGCAGTTGGGGCAGGCGATTCATATGCGCGTTGAGTCGTTTGTAATCTTCTAAGGGCTGCACGGGGATGCCCCACCAGACTCCCGCGCGCACGATCTTGCCGGGCAAGATGCCTGCCTTTGAGCCTATGATTGCGCCCGATTGCACGCGCGCGTGATCGCCCATCCCGACCTGACCGCCGATGATGGCATCGTCTTCAATCACTGTGCTGCCGGAGATGCCCGTCTGCGATGCGATGACGACGCGTGCGCCGATCTGTACGTTGTGCGCGATTTGCACCAGATTGTCTATCTTGGCCGCGCGACCGATGCGCGTCTCTCCGAGCGCGCCGCGATCAATACAGGTCGCGGCTCCAATCTCTACCTCGTCTTCGATGATGACTGTGCCAATCTGCGGAAACTTGTGCCGAACATTATTTTCATCCGGCACATAGCCGAAACCGTCTGCTCCGATAACAACGCCTGCATGCAGAATCACGCGGTCGCCCAGAGAAATTCCGTCATACAAGACGACGTTCGGGTGAATGATGCAATCGCGCCCGATGGTCACATCGTCTCCGACACACGCTCCATGATAAAGCTGCGTTCCATCGCCTACGTTCGCGCGCTCGCCGATTGAGACATGCGCGCCGATGTAAACGTCTTCGCCGACTTGCGCGCTCGCGGCGATGTTGGCGGTCGGGTGAATCGAAGCGGGCAATCTTTTCGGCGGATGCAAAATCTCTGCGATTAAAGCGAAGGCGAGTTTCGGGCGCGCCACACGAATCAAGCACTTGCCTTCCGATTCAGGAAAAAAATCTTCCGGCACGATCAGGCACGCGGCGCGACTGCCGAGAGCGTTTTCCAGCATCTTCGCATCTTCAACGAAAGCGATTTCGTCTTCCGACGCCCTTTCAATGCTTGCCACGCCGCTGATGACAATGCTGCTATCGCCCGCAACGCTCCCGCCAACGTGCGCCGCCAGTTCAGCCACTGTTTTCTCTTTGTGTGCGCTCATAAGAAATGCCAATCAAGAGTAGAAATTCTTTGCGCCCTTTGCGTCTTAAATCTTTGCGGTCTTTGCGTTAAAAAGCAATTTAACCGCAAAGAGCGCAAAGAAGAACTGCGCAAAGAACGCAAAGGGGATAGCGAATTTATTTCTACCCTTGATTCGCATAAGAAGTGCTTGTCCGATTCGTCAAGCGAAAGATTCAGCCTGACCGGTTAATGCTTCCTCCGTATCATCCGGCTGAATTTTTCGGGCGCGTGTAAATCCGCGTCTGGATTCTTTGATAAATTTGAACAGATGCTGAACGTGCTCATCCTCCGATTGCTCCATCTCTTTCAGAGCATCTTCCAGAGGCAATGCCGAGCGAAAGAGAAGCTGGTAGGCTCGCTTTAACGCGCGTCGCGTTTCGGTGGAAAAGCCTGCGCGCCTCAAGCCCACTATGTTCAGCCCGCGCACGCGCGCAGGGTTGCCGTCCGTGATAAAGAACGGCAGCACGTCCTGCACTATCTTTGATTTGCCGCCGACCATCGCGTAACGTCCCATCCGCACGAACTGGTGCGCGCCCGCATTGTTCGAGAGAAAGACGTGGTCTTCCAACATGATATGCCCCGCCAGCGCAGCCCCGTTGGCAAAGATGTTATCGTCTCCGACTTCGCAGTTATGGGCGATGTGAACGCCGATCATCAAAAAATTGCGCGAGCCGACGCGCGTCACTTCCCCTTCGCCGCTCGCGCGATGAATCGTCACGTACTCGCGAATCAAATTGTCGTCACCGATTACGAGGCCGCTCTGCTCGCCCTTAAACTTCACGACCTGCGGCTCGCCGCCGACAACTGCGTGTTCGTAAATGCGATTGCGCTTTCCGATTGTGGTAAAGCGTTTGATGACGGCGTGCGCGGCGATGTCGCAGCCTTCGCCAATGGTGACATCATCTTCGATGACGGCGTAAGCGCCGACGCGCACGTCTGCCGCGAGACGCGTTTGCGGGCTGATGATGGCTGTCGGATGAGCGTTCATGATGCGCCGAAAATGTCAGGCGCGATAGTACATGCTCACTCCGACTGACGGCAAGATGACTTAATCGAAGAAATTTTTCGTTGGCGGGAAATCGCAGGTTAAGCAGAAGAGCGGGGGCAAGCCCCTCTTCCTGACTGCTAATCAGCTTGGCTTGGATGATTCAATCTACAGTGTCTCATGGTTGGGAAGGGCGGCCCAGCCCCCGCTCTTCTTTATTTTATTCTGCAAGCCGGTATGAGTTGGTTGCGCATGAATGAGCCGAGATGGTAAACAGGATGGTAAAAGTATTTTCTTGACTCGCTATCCGATATACCTCTTGCGCTCTTCCGGGGTCAGTTGGCGTTTGATTCGCGCTCTGGCGAGAGCAAGCAGGGCGTCAACGGAATCCGGCAGTTCCGTCGGGTCTGTCGTCCTCCACACGCGCGCCGTCTTATCCTCGCTTCCTGACACCACAGAATTACCATCCGGGCTATAGGCCACGCCGTAAATCCAGTGATGATGCCCGCTCAGAGTGGTTGACACTTTCCATTTGCCATCCGTTCCCTGATTCCACATTCGCACCTTAAGGTCCCAACATGAGGTCACGAATTCATTTTTAACCGGGCTGAATGCCGCATCGTAGACGGCGTGCAGGTGTTCGAGGTCAGCTAACAACTTACCCGTCGCCACATCCCACACGCGCGCTGATCTGTCATAACTTGCCGTCACGAGGAGTTTGCTATCGTGGCTGAAGCCGGCGCCGTAGACGGGACTGGCATGCTTGCCCAACTTAAATTCAGGTTTCCATGTGCCGACCTCCCACAACCATGCGACGTTGACTCTGCCTCCGGTCACGACATGCTTCCCGTCGGGGCTGAAGCTCACGGAATAAACGGAACCGGTATGGCCTTTCGGGTCTTCCTTCTTGACCTCGCCTGCGGGCGTCTGTCCCGGCTTGTCCGATGGCTGCTGCGTAGCTGCTGGCGGCTGCTCTGCACTTGCGGGAGCTTGCTTTTTTTCATCTCCCTGCAACACATCCTCTTTCCGTTTCCACTGCCCGACCCTCCAGACCTGCGGCGAGACATGATCGCTGGTGATGATGAGATAGGTGCTATCGGGACTGAACGCGGCGCTATAAGCTACTATATTTTGTTGTTCAACTTTTTCCCACGATTCGACTGTTAAGAGCGCGACGGGCTGCCATGTGCTTGTCTCCCAGACGCGCGCCGTGCCGCCTTGCCAGTTTGACGCAGCCAGATACTTTCCGTCAGGGCTGAAAGCCACGTTGCGCGCACCCTTTTTATATTTATCCGCTTCCTCCTGTGGCTGTAGCTCTTTGACGAGTTCGCCTGTTTTCGCGTTCCAGACCTTCACGTTGTCAAGCATAGCTG
>JACMLC010000700.1 GCA_014379795.1 Pyrinomonadaceae bacterium | reverse complement strand
CTCGTTAATCCTGAGACGCAGATTCCGCCGTTCATAGTCAACCTGACGGGCATCACCAACCAGATGGTCAAGGACGCGCCGCGCTTTGAAGAAGTCGCGCCACTGTGGCTCGATTTTGCGGGCGACGCGGTGCTGGTCGCGCACAACGCGCAGTTCGATGTGCGCTTTCTGAATCATGAGATCGCGCGCGTCTTTCCGGGACGCAGGATGGCTAATTCAAATTTATGCACGGTCATCCTCTCGCGCCGCATCTTTCCCGGCCTGCTCAACTATCGCCTGCAAACCGTCGCCGAGCATTTCTCGATTCAAATCAACAACCGCCATCGCGCAGCCAGTGATGCGCTCGCCACCGCAGAGATTTTTATACACATGCTGGCGCGCATGCACGAGCACGGCATTAACGACTTGGCTGCTGCCCGACGCTTCAGAATCGGCGGGTAAATAAAACTCAGAATCAAGAATAGAAAACTCTTTGCGTTCCTTTGCGTCTTATTTCTTTGCGCTCTTTGCGGTTAAATGATTTTTTAACGCAAAGAGCGCAAAGTTTTTTCGCAAAGAACGCAAAGAAAGAAACCCGGTTTTTGCCTTAATGCTAAAGCGCTGTCTTGGCTAATTCTTTCGCTACGTCTCTGCGTCTCTGCGTCTGATCGTTCTGCCCTTTAAAATACTGCGCCCGACGAAAATCAGAATAATCAGGACAGCAAAGCCGATGCCGATGGCCGGATAATAACGCGCCAGCAATTCTTTCGCGTGCTCGCCGTATCGCGCTGCGAGGTAGCCTTCGAGCAGAAAGCGTAAAGCGCGACCGATGGCGACCGCGACCGCAAAGCGCAGGACGTTCAGGCGAAAGACGCCAGCCGTCACGACAAAGAGCTTGAAAGGAAAAGGCGGCGGCAGCACGGATGCGACCAGCACTGACAGAACATCATAGCGGTCTATCAACTGTTTGACGCGCGCCTGCTTCGATTCGGAAAAGCGAGAGAGTGCGCGCCTGCCCGCGCGCCGCGAGATGTAATAAAGAATAATGCATCCGGCCACAGAGCCGAGCGTCGCCGCCGCCGCGTAAATCGGAACCCAAGCCGGACGAGCCGCAGAGAGCAGCATCATCACGGCATCAGGCCCACCCGGCAGCGGAATCAGAGCCGAATCCAGCAGCGCGATGGCAAACAGGCCAAACGGCCCGTAAGCCACTAAGTATTGCGAAACAGAGGTCAGGCCACCCGTGATCTTATGCCAGAGCCACTTCAAAGCTAAAAATTAATCCCTTCAAAAAATGATTGGCGGCAGATGAAATATAAGCGATAAGCAAATCGCTCTTTGCGTCCTTTGCGAAAAAACTTTGCGTCCTTTGCGTTAAAAAATCATTTAACCGCAAAGAGCGCAAAGAGCAGATGCGCAAAGAGCGCAAAGGAACTCCTTTTTCTTAAACATCGTTCTTTGCTTCAGCCGCTTCAACTTCGTTTGCCGCGTCGTCAACGCTTGCGCTCCGGCGATGCTTGATGAAATAGATGCTGAGTCCGATGACGGCTAGGAGGATGACGCCGCCGAGCAGAGCCGCTCCGTACTGCTTGATAAAATCCATCACCTGCTTGCCGTAAAAGACTGCCAGCGTGCCTTCGATGTAATAGCGCAGGCTGCGCGCGATCATGATCGTCAGCACAAAACGCCAGCGCGGATATTCGAGCGTGCCTGCGGTGGCGACGAAAATCTTGAACGGCATCGGCGGCGGCAAAAGCGCGGGAACTGCCAGCGCGAGAAATCCGAAGCGCGCGTAAGCACGCTCGACGCGCTCTATATGTTCTGCGCGAAAACGCCTGCGCAGGACGGCCTGCCCGCCCCGACGCAAAATCGTATACAGCAGCATACAGCCCAAGACCGAACCGGCGGCGGCAAAGAGCGGAAAATAAAAGACCGCTTTCGGGTCTGTCGCGCAGCGCATCACGACCAGATAATCGTTGATTTCGGGAAGCGAGAGGAGCGAAGAATCCAGCGCGCCGATAATGACCATCGAAGGCGCAGCCACATACATCGGCACTCCGATGATGAACTGCTCAAGCCACGTGACGATCCCGGCAAAGGATTGTTGAACCCAGTGGTATGAGTCGCTTAACCAGTTGAACATAGAATCCAAGTCCCAAGTCCCAAGTCCCGAAGTCCCAAGTCAAAGACATTTTCTTAACTTGGGACTTGAGACTTGGGACTTGGGACTTACTATTTTGCCGGCGCGAACACGCTCGGCGTGTCGTAAGTGACGCCGAAGGTGATGCCTGAGCGGGGGCTGAATTCGGTCAGTCCGGCGATGCCTGCGAAGTCGAAGCGCAGGCCGGAGGCTTTGATCTGCATGCCTAGACGCGCTTCGGACTGCGACTCTGTGCCGAGCGGCGCGTTCCCGCCGCGCGTGTTGGCGCGGCCATTGACCTCGCCCGCGAGATTGAAATGCCGGTTGATACGCACGATTCCGGCAAAGCCGTAGAGCAGCACATCATTCTGCGTAAAATCTTCGAGCGGCGCGGTCAAAATTCCTATCCCCACGTTGCCGAAAAGATTGACGCGCCCGTCGCGCCCGAACTTTTTACCGAAGAGAATCGTCCCGAAGGCGTTGGTCTGATTAACGCCGATGCCGCGCGACTGATTCGAGTTTGGCAATTGCACGCCGAGACGAAATCCCAGCGAAGGCCCGCGCTTCGACTCCGCGCGCAGCTTAATCTTGGTCGAGATCGTGAAATCCCCTGTGTCATTCGTCGTCGTCGTGCCCGGTTGAAAACCGAGCGTGATGGGCGACGGTACTGTCTGCGTATTGATGCTCAAAACATTCTGAGCCACGCCGTCAATCTGAAGCTCAACGTTCGGCGCGAGGCCGATATTAATGCCGATAACGCCGACGCGCGTCACATCTCCCGTCAAACCGGAGAGCGGAAACTTCGCGTCCTGCAAAAAGTCTATCCCGGCCTCTATGCGCAACGTGCCCGGCGGAATGATGTCCACGTCCTCCGTGATCAAAGGACGCTGCTGCGCCTGCGCCCCGGCAGCGACGCACAGCGACACGCAGAGCAAGCCGAAGATGTATGAAAGATGTTTGCGAAGCGACATAAAAGAGAATGATTCTTGAGCAAGCTTGAGGAGCCGCACGAGCGAACAATGAAGCATCCTTGCCAGCATCGCTCTCATGTTTCTCCTCTTAAGTAAGACAAGCGGATTGTAACGGCTCGCATAGCAAAGCGTCAACGCACAGCCGATTGCCAGCAATAGCAGCGGAAGCCAATTTAGCATCGCTCTCATCAAAACCAGCGGGGGCAAGCCACCCTTCCCGACTGCGAGACAAGGTTGCTTGAATAATTCAATGATGGCTATCTCGCAGGTCAGGAAGAGGGGCTTGCCCCGCTCTTCATTCTTACCTTGTTTCTTAACTTGGTATAAGATGAGCTTCATTAACCATGAACACCAAACCTTTTCTCATCGGCGGCGAGTGGCGCACGACCGCTAACCTACAGGAATTGCGCGCTCCCTACACGGGCGAGACGCTGGCGCAAGTTTCCTTCGCCGCGCGAGAAGATGTGGAAGAAGCCATCGCCGTCGCTGCGTCCGCAGCCGCAGAGATGCGCTCGCTGCCGCGTTACGAGATCGCGGAAGCCCTGCGCGTTATCGCAGATTACATCAAAGAGCGGCACGAAGATTTCGCGCGCTCGATTGCCATTGAGAGCGGCAAGCCGATTAAGGCTGCGCGCGGCGAGACGGACAGAAGCATCTCGACCTTCATTTTTGCTTCGGAAGAAGCGCGCCGCTTTACGGGCGAAACCGTGCCCGTTGACACGCAGGCGATGGGGCGCGGGCGTTTCGGCTGGACTGAGCGGATTCCGCGCGGCATCATTTACGGCATCACGCCATTTAATTTTCCGCTCAATCTGGTCGCGCACAAGGTCGCGCCCGCGCTTGCCTCGCGCAACGCGATTATCATCAAGCCCAGCCCGCGCACGCCGCTCACGGCCAACCTGCTCGGCGAAGCTTTTCTCAAATCGGGACTGCCCAAAGGCGCGCTGCAAATCGTGCCGATGGAGATTCCGCTCCTTGACATCGTGCTCGATGACGAGCGCGTTGCGATGATCTCTTTTACGGGCAGCGCGGAGGTCGGCTGGAAATTGCGCGAGCGCGCGGCGCGCAAACAAGTGACCTTAGAGCTTGGCGGCAACGCGCCCGTCATCGTGGATGAGACGGCGGACATCGGATATTCCGTCAGACGCACAGTGGTAGCAGCGTTCAATTACTCCGGGCAGGTCTGTATCTACGCGCAGCGTATTTTCTTGCACGAGCGAATCGCGGATGAATGGACTGAGCAGTTCGTCGAGCGCGCGCGAAATTTACGCACCGGCGACCCGCTTGACGAAGCCACTGAATTGTCTGTGATGATTGATGAAGCGGCGGCACGCCGCGCCGAAGAGTGGATTAACG
>JACMLC010000699.1 GCA_014379795.1 Pyrinomonadaceae bacterium | reverse complement strand
CTGCTCCCGAAAATATTTTTTGTAAGGCGCTGAAGCAGGTACTGTAGGCTGATGATCTGGCACAGGATAAACTTGCCGCGAAGGATTCAAAACGAGTAGCATCAAGATCGTCATCTTCCGGCAAAGTCATGCGTGAGAGTCAAATGTCTAATCCGGCGGCTATGGGAACAGAGCAGGTAGATTCGCTGTTATTGCCTTTCGTGCGGGCTTCGGACAACGCCGAGTCCGAGCGTCTGCTTTCGCAACTCATCACGGAACACGCAGACCCCATCATCACTAAAATCGTCAATTACAAGATGCGCGGCGGACGGCGCGCCGATACGCTCAGCGATGCCGAAGACATTCGCAGCGTAGTGATGTTGCAGCTCGTCCAACGACTGCAATCATTCCGCGCTGATTACGCAGAGCGGCCAATCGGCAACTTTAATTCTTATGTCGCCGTCACAACATATAACGCCTGTGACCGCTATGTGAGCCGCAAGTACCCGCAGCGTCGCCGCCTGAAAAACGGCTTGCGCTACCTGCTAACGCATCGAGAAGGCTTTGCGCTCTGGCAGGATGAACGCAACGCATGGCTCTGCGGGCTGAGCAGTTGGCGGCCAATGGGAGGCGCGGGCGAAACGTTTGGGAATGATGCTATCTCTGATGCTGAATCCGGCGCGCATCGCTTACAGCTCCTGCGCGATGACCCGCAGGCTCTGGCGAGCGATGGAGCGGCGCAGGCGTCTTGGAGCGACCCGAAACGACCTTATGAATTGCTCTCCGCAATCTTTGCATGGGCCGGCGCGCCCGTTGAGCTTGATCTACTGACAAGCATCTGCGCAGAGTGGTGGGACGTGTCGGACAAAGCTGTCGAGATTGATGCTGGCAGTAATGTCGAAGGCGGCGAAGAAGCTACGGCGGGCGTCCAGATAGCCGACCGGCGACCAGCCGTTTCGGTCGAAACAGAGCGGCGCATTTATCTTGAGCGTCTATGGAATGAGATCACGGAGCTTCCAGCACGCCAGCGCGCCGCGCTGCTCTTGAATCTGCGAGACGAAGGCGGGCGCGGCATCGTTGACCTCTGGATCATCGTCGGCATCGCAACGCCCGAAGCCATCGCCGAAGCGTTGAGCTTAACGTTGGAAGAGTTCGCAGAACTGTGGGCGGAGCTGCCGCTTGACGACAATCGTATCGCCGCGCTCTTAGGAATCACGCGCCAGCAAGTCATCAATTTGAGAAAATCCGCGCGAGAAAGACTCGCCAGACGCGTCAAAGATTTTTGAGCTTTGAAGTCGGGGATGCTTTGTTTATTATTGAGACTAAAGGAATTATGGCTTATTCCGGCTCGGCCAAATAAAATTAAGCGCATGGTAATATCGCTTGCCAAACGGCCTCTCTAAATGTGGGGGGAGAAGTGTCAGACGCCGTGGACGGTCAAAAACAGATGAACAGCCCGGAACATTTAACAGCAGAGGCGGTCGAACGCTATCGCGAGCGCAGGTCATCGGCGGCAGAGCTAAGCCATGTGCAGGCTCATGTTTCCGTTTGCGCCGGTTGCCGTGCGCAGCTTGCGCATGCGATTGATGCGGACGCCGCTATCTTGAGCCTGCGAGGACAGATTACGGGCGGCGATTTCAATCTTGATGATGAGCCGCTTCATCTGCCTTATGAGCAGTTGGCGCTTTACGTTGACAACAAGCTCGATGAAGTTGAACGCGAGATAGCCGATAGTCACCTTGCGATTTGTGAAGAGTGCGCGGGCGATCTGGCAGACCTGCGTCGCTATCAAGTTATCGTCGCCGCAGAATCGAAATTACAAAACAAGCAAACGGCAAGCGCGGCGATAGCCGAAACCGCCGCAGAGCCTTTGCCGACCGCATGGCCTGCACGAAGAGTAGTTTCCGAAAAGACCGCAGCGTCTTGGTGGCAGAGGCTTCTGGCTTTTGATTTCTTCCCGGCAAGCGGCGCGCTCGTGCCTGCCGGAATCGCAGCCGTGATTATTGCTGTTCTGCTCCTCAGCGTCTGGTTAGCCACGAGGACAGAAAACAAAGATGACGTAGCGAAGGTTCAACCCCCTAATCAGAACATCGTGACGCCTTCGCCTGTGACCGCGACGCCTTCGCCTTCTACGCAGAGTTCATCGAACAATAATGCCAGTCCGGCACAGAATCAAAATTCACCGGGCGAGCAAAAAGATTCTGCGCCGCCGCCGCAACCCGCGCCGCGTCGCGATTCGCAGGGTTCTGCCGTAAGCGATGAGCAGACTATGGCGCTTAATGATGGCGGCGAGCGTGTGACGTTTGACTCCGAAGGAAATTTTGCAGGCTTGGAATCGCAGCCCGCTTCGGTCAGAGAAGCCGTGCGGCGCAGCGTTCAGGCGCAGCGCGCACAAACTCCGCCTGCGCTTGAGACAATCGCCGAAGGCAGCATCGGAGTCTTGATGAGCGGATCTGCCGAAGCGACCAATAACGGCGTCCCGTTTGCGCTTGTCTCGCCCATCGGCAAAGTCGTGCGCGAGAGCCAGCCGACCTTAAGCTGGCAGCCGCTCGCGGGCGCGAAAAGTTACACCGTCGCCATAGTTGACGCAAAATTTCGCGTCGTCGCGCAAAGCCACGCACTCACAGCGACTTCATGGACGCCCGATCAAGCTCTGCCGCGCGGCGCAAACTATTCATGGCAAGTGACGGCGCTTCAGGAAGATGGCACGAAAGTCGTCTCGCCCGTCGCACCCGCGCCGCAAGCGAAGTTTCGCGTGATGGAGCAAACAGCCTTTGATGAAGTGACGCGCATGGAAACGTCCGGCGTGCGCTCGCATCTGGCGCGCGGCGTGGTTTATGCCGAAGCAGGACTGCTCGATGAAGCGCGCGCAGAGTTTGCCGCGCTGGTCAGAGACAATCCGCGCTCACAACTCGCGCGCAGGCTGCTCAGCAGCGTCAAGAAATAGGTTAACAACTTAGAGCTTATTTCAAAACCCTTCAAGTCTTTGCGCCTTGAGTTTTTCTTTGTTTGCGCCTTGGCGCGGAACGTTGGTGTTTCACGCAAAGGCGGCGAAGGTTTCAGACCGAAGGCGCAAAGGGTTGAGGTTTGCTCTCTTGAAGTTTGAAGCGGTATGTAGATTTCTCTCATGAGCAGCATCGAACATCATCCCGTGACCAGTCGCGTTCAAATACTGGTGCGAGGGCTAGTGCAGGGCGTCGGGTTTCGGCCCTACGTTTTCTCGCTG
>JACMLC010000698.1 GCA_014379795.1 Pyrinomonadaceae bacterium | reverse complement strand
TGGATAAGGGCTGCAAAGCGCTGTTACAGATTTAGAAGTCAGATTCGTAGAATCTGTCCTTGTCCAATCGCAAATCAAAAATCTAAAATCTAAAATACCGATTAAGGAGAACACAGTGGCGAAAGAGTTGAAATTCAGGGAAGAAGCGCGGAGCGCGATGCTTAAGGGCGTGAATACGTTGGCGAACGCGGTGCGCGTGACGCTTGGCCCCAAAGGGCGAAATGTAGTGCTACAGAAAATGTACGGCTCGCCCGTCATCACCAAAGACGGCGTGACGGTCGCCAGAGAAATTGACCTCAAAGACAAGTATGAAAACATGGGCGCGCAGATGGTGCGCGAGGTGGCTTCCAAGACCAACGACACGGCTGGCGACGGCACGACGACCGCGACCGTGCTGGCTCAGGCCATCTACCGCGAAGGCGTCAAGAACGTGACGGCGGGCGCAAATCCCATGTCTTTGCAGCGCGGGATTCAGATGGCTGCCGAAGCCGCCGTCGCGGAGCTTGAGCGGATGTCCAAGAAGGTCAAGGGCAAAGAAGAGCTTGCGAATGTCGCTACCGTATCGGCTAACAATGACCGTCAAATCGGACAGCTTATCTCCGAAGCGATGGAGCAGGTCGGCAAAGACGGCGTCGTGACGGTCGAAGAATCAAAGACCTTGCAGACGGAACTGGATATTGTCGAAGGCATGCAGTTTGATCGCGGTTATCTCTCGCCGTACTTTGCGACAAATCCTGACCGTATGGAGTGCGTGCTTGAAGACCCTCTGATCCTGCTTCACGAAAAGAAGATCTCGGCGATGCGCGAGCTGCTGCCTGTGCTTGAGCAGAGCGCGGGACAGGGACGCGCGCTCCTGATTATCGCGGAGGACATAGAGGGCGATGCTCTTGCGACTCTGGTGGTCAACAAACTGCGCGGCACGATCAAGGTGTGCGCGGTCAAGGCTCCGGCCTTTGGCGACCGCCGCAAAGCGATTCTCGAAGACCTCGCAGTCCTGACCGGCGGGCGCGTGATTGCAGAAGACCTCGGCATCAAGCTTGAGAGCGTGCAGGTCACAGACCTCGGCTCTGCCAAGCGCATCATCGTGGACAAAGACAACACGACGATTGTCGAAGGCGCGGGCGAGGCCAAGGCGATACAGGGACGCGTCGGGGCTATCCGCGCGCAGATCGCAGAGACGACTTCGGATTACGACGGCGAGAAGTTGCAGGAGCGTCTGGCAAAGCTCGCTGGCGGCGTCGCGGTGGTCAAAGTCGGAGCGGCCACTGAGACTGCCATGAAAGAGATCAAGATGCGCGTCGAGGATGCTTTGAACGCCACCAAAGCTGCGGCGCAGGAAGGCATCGTTCCCGGCGGCGGCGTGGCCTTGATGCGCGCGGCTAAGGCTCTGGATAAGCTGGAAGTCGAAGACGGAGACGTGCAGACCGGCATCCGTATCGTGCGCCGCGCGCTCGAAGAACCTTTAAGGCGCATCGCCGAGAACGCGGGCATTGATGGAGCGATTGCCGCCGGGCGGGTCGAAGACTCGAAGGGCGCAAAAGGCTTGAACGCCGCGACCGGAGAATATGAAGACCTTGTGGCCGCAGGCATCATAGACCCGACTAAGGTGGTGCGGACAGCGTTGCAAAACGCTGCATCAATTGCCGGGCTGTTGCTCACAACTGATGCAGCCGTGACGGACGCGCCAGAGCCAAAGAGAGCCGCCCCGCAAGGGCACGGCGGTGAAGACTACGACTATTAAAAGCTGGGGAAACAGGTAAACGGGGGAAAAGGTGAAAAGGGAAGGCCGGTGCGCCTATTCCCCTTTTCACCTTTTCCTCTCTTTCCCTTGGTTTTTATTTTGTTGGCAAGACAGTTGCAGGTGAGCGATAATGGCAGTGTGCGGTTGCATGAAAACGCAACGGCTCGTTTGCCCCTCGCATCTAAATCCGGACTGTTTTGAGCAGCACTATTTGAAGCGTTTGCGAATTGAGAACAAAGACGAAACTTAACAGTCAAGCATTCGTCACATCTCCGGCATGTTATTTGGTCGTACATCGCTTCGGAACGTTTTAGCAAGTTGAGAAAAAGACATGACAGACCTAGGGGCATACAAAGACAAATTTAGCGATAGCGGCCAGCGCATTCTGGAAAGCGCGTTGAACGAATCTCGCCGTCGGGATCAGAATTACGTTTCGGTCGAGCATATCCTGCACGCGCTGACGGATGAAGAGGCAGACCTTTTCAATTCAACGATGCGTGACCTTGCGCTCGACCCGCGCTCGGTCAAATTAAAGATCGAGCAGCGGCTTGAATCCAGCCGCCAGCACGTCGGCAAAGGCTTTAAGATCGCGCCGGACACAACAGACCTTTTCAAGCGCGCGATGGAGCGCGCACGCGCACAGGGGCGCAAGACCATCGAAGCGACTGACATTTTCCTCGCGCTCTCGCAAGACGAGCGCAGCCTGCTCGTAGAAGTTTTAAGCAACATGGGCGCAAATCCCGACGCGGTGGTCGAGAACGTGCGCGCACGCGTTCGCATCCGCGAACAGGAAGAAGAACAGTACAAGAAAAAATTCGAGCTGCCTCCGTACCTCAAACATTTCGGCGTCTCTTTGAATCGCCTGGCGCGTGCGGACAAGATTCCGCCGACCATCGGGCGCGAGCTTGAGATTCAACAGATGGTGGAAATCCTCTGCCACAGAGAGCGCGCCAATTCGCCCATGCTCGTCGGCGAGCCGGGAGTCGGCAAGACCGCTGTCGTTGAAGGACTCGCGCGGCTGGTAGAGCTTGAGCCGGAGAAAGTTCCTGCGCGGCTGCGCGGCTCGCACATCGTGCAGTTGCAGATGGGCGGTCTCGTCGCAGGCACGATGCTGCGCGGCATGTTTGAAGAGCGCATCAAAGGCATCATTGACGAAGTCAAAGAACACGAAAACCTGATTCTCTTCATAGACGAAGCGCATACGATTATCGGCGCGGGTGCAGCGCTCGGCACCTCAAGCGATGCCGCAAATATGTTCAAGTCCTCGCTGGCTCGCGGCGAGTTGCGCATTATCGGCGCGACGACCCTGACCGAGTACAAAGAATATATCGGCGAAGACGAAGCCTTAGCGCGTCGTTTTCGTCTGGTCAAGGTCGATGAGCCGACAATCGAGGAAACCAAAGAAATTCTTTTCGGTTTGCGCCCGCGTCTGGAAAAAAATTATTCGGTGACGATCTCCGACGATGCGATTAACACGGCATTGGAGATGGCTCCGAAATACATACGCAATTTGCATTTGCCGGACAAGGCTATCGGCTGGCTCGATACGGCTGCGGTCAAGGGCGAGATTAACGAG
>JACMLC010000073.1 GCA_014379795.1 Pyrinomonadaceae bacterium | reverse complement strand
CGGCTGGCAGCACAAACAGTTTCTAGGCTCCGGCGAATTCACGCTTGAGTTTGGCAATTATCGCGTCCGCATCACAGTCCCCGACGATCACATAGTGGCCTCGACAGGCGTGCTCCAAAACCCTTTAGAGGTTTTGACCAAGTCACAGCGCGACCGGCTCGAACGCGCGAAGACAGCCAAGCAGCCCGTCTTGATTGTGACGCAGGACGAAGCCAAAGCTAATGAATCGAACAAACCGCGCGGCAAAAAGACATGGGTCTTTCAGGCTGACAACGTGCGCGATTTTGCTTTCGCTTCATCCAGAAAATTTATCTGGGATGCGCAGCTTCACGACGTGAGCGGCAATCGTGTGATGGCTATGTCCTTTTATCCGAAAGAGGGCAACCCCTTGTGGGAGAAATATTCGACGCACGCCATCATGCACACGCTGAATGTTTATTCGCGTTACACTTTTACTTATCCTTATCCGGTCGCGATTTCCGTTAACGGCCCTGTCGGCGGCATGGAATATCCGATGATCTGCTTTAACGGGCCGCGCCCTGAAACGGACGGCACTTATTCTGCCGGCACAAAGTACGGCCTGATCTCCGTCGTGATACACGAAGTCGGCCACAACTATTTTCCGATGATCGTCAATTCGGACGAGCGCGATTGGACGTGGATGGACGAGGGCTTGAACACTTTTCTGCAATTTTTGTCTGAGCAGGAGTGGGAAGAGAACTATCCTTCGCGGCGCGGCGAGCCGAAGAATATTACAGAGTACATGGCGAGCGAGGCGCAGGTGCCGATCATGACTCAGTCGGATTCCGTCCTGCAATTCGGCAACAACTCTTACGGCAAGCCCGCCACCGCGCTCAATATCCTGCGCGAGACCGTCTTAGGGCGCGAGCTTTTCGATTACGCCTTCAGGGAGTACGCGCGCCGCTGGAAGTTCAAACGCCCGATGCCCGCAGACTTTTTCCGCACGATGGAGGATGCGTCCGGCGTTGATCTGGATTGGTTCTGGCGCGGTTGGTTTTACACGACAGACCACACGGACATCTCTATCGAGGCTGTGCGATTGTACACGCTGGACACGCGCAATCCTGAGACCGAGAACGAAGTCGAGCGCAAAGACAAGGCTGCACAGCCGGAAACGCTCACGCAGCAGCGCAACAAGAGTCTGCCAAAGCGTGTTGACCAGTTTCCGACGCTCAGAGATTTTTATAACACTTACGACGAGTTCAAAGTAACCGTGACCGAGAGCGAAGAGTTTCAGAAATACTTCGCGTCTTTGACGGAAGAGGAAAAAGCTCTACTCAATTCCGGTCTCAACTTTTACGTGGTTGACCTGAAGAACATAGGGGGCTTGGTGATGCCCGTCATCTTACAGATTGATTATGTGGACGGCACGAAGGAAGAATTGCGTATCCCTGCGGAAATCTGGCGCTACGATAATTTTAATGTGGGCAAAGTTATCGTGACCAAAAAAGAGATTGCCAGCATCACGCTCGACCCGCATCTGGAAACGGCGGATGTTGATCTGGCTAACAACTCTTTTCCGCGCCGCCCTGTGAAATCCAAATTCCAGATTTTCAAAGAGAAGCAGGAACTGAATCCGATGCAGGAGCTTGAGCGCAAGCCATTGCCGCCGCCCGCGACTACACAGCCATGAGAAAGAAGCTTTACATCCTGTCTGCAATAGCATTGCTCTTAACTGTCACGGCTCACGCGCCGAGCGCCGCCGCGCCGCACACTTTTCATACCAGCCTGATGCGTGTGGAATATAACCGGCAGGAGCAGCTTGTGGAAGTTTCGATTCAGGTCTTTTCTCATGATCTCGAAAATATCCTGAGCCGTCGCAGCAAAAAGCGAATTCGTTTAGACAAAACGCCGGAAGCGGCAAAGCTCGCCCTCGCATATTTGAATGATGCGGTGAATCTGAAGAACCGCGACGGCCAGCTCAAGACTTTTTCGTGGGTCGGCATGGAATCGCAGGCGGACGCGGTCTGGCTCTACGTCGAAACGAAAATGCCCGAAGGCTTGGACGGCGCGCAGATTCGCAATCGCATCTTCTTCGACCTGCTTGAAGATCAGGTCAATCTCGTTCACTTCAAATATGATGGCAAGAAAGCAGACCTCTCCTTTAAGCGCGGAGAGGATTTTAAGGCTATCCCGGAAACGCAGCCTGATAAGAAATGAGCTTGCAATCCATAATTGATAGAGAATAAAGGCGAAATAACCCTTCGCGCATTCATTAAAATCTCCCCCTTGTACTCTCCCTGCTTTTGCAAATACTGCAAGAAACCGCAACCGCGCCCGTTCAACAGACGAGCTATTGGGGAAAGATTTCCCTGCAAAAGGAGATGCGAGTCATGAAAAAAGCTTTAGTCGTGTTATTTCTCTTCGGGGCGAGCATGCTGTCCCTGTCACTGTTCGCGGCCTCGCGCGAGACCGTTCTGGCGCATGTCGGGCAGCCCGCAGAAATGTCCGGCGCGCCTGAGCCGCGTGTGCTGGACTCCAGAGGATTTGAAATTGATGTCCTGGTGGACGGGATTCCGCTGCCGGAATATTACGCGCGCGGCAGGCAGTACGTCGAAGCTTTGGAAGGCGCAGAGTATGAGCTGCGCATCAGAAATCCATCGGGCGTGCGCGTGGCGGTTGCGCTCTCGGTTGACGGATTGAATACGATAGACGCGCGCCGCACGTCCGCGACCAACGCCAGCAAGTGGGTCATAGAGCCTTACGGCACGATTACCATCAGCGGCTGGCAGATGAGTTCCGAGCGCGCACGCCGTTTCTATTTCACCACCGAACGCGATTCCTACGGAGCGAAGCTGGGGCAGACGGCAAACTTGGGCGTCATCTCGGCTGTCTTTTTCCGCGAGCGTCGCCCGGTCGCGGTCGTCCCGCCACCGCGCAGGCCGCGTTACGAGGAAGATGAGCGACGCGCGGACAATAAGAGCGGGGTTGATTCTTCTTCGTCGCCATCGCAAAATCAAGGCGGAGCCAGCGGGACGCAATCAAAGCGGCGAAGCGGTGAAGCAATGCCCGCGCCCGATGATGATTCTGCCGCGACGGGCATCGGGCGCAGCACGCGCAATGATGTGCGATGGGTAAATCTGGATTTGGAAGACCGCGCGTCAGCCGAAGTGACGATTCGATATGAATATCGCGCCGCGCTCGTGCGTCTGGGGATTCGCCCGCGCCCCTATCCTTATCCGGAGCGCGACAGCTTGCAACGGCGCGAGCAGGCCACAGGCTTTGAGAATCGCCGTTACAGTCCTGAGCCATAGAAGAGCAAGGATGAAGGCGGAAGGATGAAGGATGAAGGGGATGCTATTAAAGATGAGCCGTTCATCTTTAATAGCATCCCCTTCATCCTTGCTTTTCCGACCCGCCACGTAGGCGCAGGCGGTTCTGACTTGAGTTACTTTCTCATTAACTTCTCATCATAGAGCTGGCGGTAAGCGCGGTAGTTCGCCATCACTTTAAAGACATAACCTTTGGTTTCCGAAAAGCCGACTTCGGAAGCGAAGATGCCGCCGTCGTGATGACCGGAACGCTTGAGCCAGCGCGCCACGTTGTCTTCGCCGCCGTTGTAGGAGGCGATGACCGCTTCCGGTAAATTGGGAAAGAGGCGCGACAACTCTGCCAAGTATTCGCTACCAATCTGAATCGAGACCGCAGGGCGATAAAGGTCTTCATCTTTTAAGTTATTGATGCCCGCGCGATGCGCGTATTTCGAGGCCGTGTCAACGACGAGCTG
>JACMLC010000697.1 GCA_014379795.1 Pyrinomonadaceae bacterium | reverse complement strand
GACATTCTCAACGCACGCATCAAGCGGCGCGAGTGGTTCCGTCCCTTTGCTCCATCAGTACTGGTTGAGCGACAGGTGGAAATTTTCGAGCATTCGCACCCGTCTCCTTTCATGATGCACGTTTACAAGATTAAACCGGAATGGCGCGAACGGTAGGTCGCGGTCAATCATGTGGATAACACAGGGCGATTGCAAAGCGACTCGCGCGAAGAAAATCCGCTGTACTATGACTTGATTAAAAAGTTCGGCGAGAAGACGGGCGTGCCGGTCGTCTTGAACACCAGCTTTAACGAAAACGAGCCGATTGTCTGCACGCCGGACGAGGCGGCTGAGTGTTTCCTGAGAACAAAAATGGACGTGCTGGTCATCGGGCCGTTCGTGTGCCGGAAACCGGAGGCGCAGGCGCAAGCATGAAATGGTCTGTTGATGTCGTCCCGGACCTGAAAGGCTATACGGTCGAATGGCTAGAGCCGGGGCGCGTGCTGCTCTCGCGCAAGAATAAGATTTATCAGGCCGCGACTCCAACTTCAGAACGTCAACTGCTCGGCGAGGTCACGACCGGCTCTTTAAAACGCCTCGCTTCAAATGCGCGTCTGGGCCAGCGCATCGCGCGCTTTATGGTTTACAACGCGCTCCCGCTCTCCGACGGCAGCATCTTCGTCACCTTCGACAAACAACTCGGCATCATTCGCGACGGTCAATATCAAGCCTTGCAGGGAGTGGCGCGTCCCTTCCGTGTGCTGCGTAACGCCTGCGCTATCGGCAGCGACGGCGCGGTCTATGTCGGTGAGTATCTGGACAACGCTGAGCGCGGAGAGATGAATGTGTACAGGTACGCGCCCGGCTCTGACCGGGCAGATGTCGCGTACACTTTCGGCGCGGGCGAAGTGCGGCACATTCACGGAGTCTACAGAGACCCTTACACGGATGCCCTGTGGTGCGTGACGGGCGACGGCGCGACCGAATCCAGAATCACGCGCACGCACGATTCATTCAAGACGCTCGAAACCGTCGGCACGGGAGATGAGTCATGGCGCACTGTGAGTTTGCTGTTTACGAAGGATGCTGTTTTTTATGCTTCGGATGCAGAGTTTCATGACAATCACATTTACCGGCTTGACCGAAGGACGGGCGAGCGCACTGTGCTCGGAGAAATTGATGGGCCTGTCTATTACTCGCATGCGGTCGGTGATGATCTCTTCTTCGCTGTGACGGCAGAGCTTTGTCCGAGCCAGAAGCAGCCCGTCGCGACGCTCTGGCATGTGACAAGCGAAGGCGGGATTGAGCAAGTTTATTCCGTGCCGAAAGATTTGGTGCATAAAAACTCTCTGACGACATTATTCATGCCGGGAACGATGCACTTTCCTTCGGGGCCGGGCGCGAACAACGAAACATACATTCACGGCGTCAGCCTGCGCGGGATAGACAATCGAACTTTGCGACTTCACCCTGACCGGGAGATTTCGGTCTGAGGGATAAGTTTGAGACAGTCAGCAGAAGCCGTCATGCCACACTTGCGCTGGCGAGAGCTTTCAGCAGAGACGCGAAACGCGCTTGAGCGCAAGCTGGAAGGATTGTACGGGCACGATAGAGACGCGGCGGCCTTTGATGCGCTCGCGCCGGATAAGCAGCAGGCTCTGTTGATTTTGCTGCGACGCTTTCGTGAACTGGAATTGTGGGACAGCGTGCGTCGCATCGAAAACGTGTACGGCGAGGGCGGCGTCGGGATGAATTTCAGTGCATGGCCTGTGCTCCTGTCAACGCTCAGACGCCGCGAAGATTTCACGGCAATGTTTGCACGGCACAGCGACAATACCGGCGGCTTGATGGAACGCGGGAGAACGCGCGCCTCGCTTCATTTTCTATATCTTGACAAGGGCGGCGTGCGCCGGTGGGCGGTGCATTTCGATCTTTATAATCCGTGGGCTTCGCCGCTCAATGCGTGGCGGCATTTGTTGCATGAAAAGCTGCGCGGCGAAACGCCCGATTGGAAAACAATCGTCGCCTCCCTCTAAAACATGAGCCGCGAGATTGGCACAGGCGAGTTTAGATTCGATTAACACCCTTCTGCTAGACTTGTGATAAGCTATATCCATCGCTCGTTACAATCAGTTTTATTTCCTGCCTCCCAACCTGAGCCGGGGCGCTTCGCCAGCGTCCGACGGTGAAGAGGAGAAAACAATATGTTTGAAGAATACACGCTCGGCATCGAAGAAGAATTTCAAATCGTAGACCCGAAGACCCGCGAGCTGCGCTCTCACGTTTCCGAATTTCTCGAAGAAGGCAAGATGTTGCTGGGCGAAAAAATCAAGCCCGAAATGATTCAGTCCATGATCGAGGTCGGCACGGGCATCTGCAAGGACATACACGAAGCCCGGGCTGACATCTCGAAACTGCGCTGCATCATCTCTTCGCTCGCGCGCAAGAAAGACTTGGAGATCGTCGCCGCTTCGACGCATCCTTTCTCGCACTGGGAAGACCAGAAGATTTTTGACGACGACCGTTTCAAACTTCTCGTCGAAGAAATTCAGATGGTCGCGCGCTCTTTGCTGATCTTCGGCCTTCATGTGCATGTCGGCATCGCAGACCCTGAGCGCGCGATACACATTATGAACGCCGCGCGATATTTCCTGCCGCATATACTGGCCTTGAGCACATCTTCGCCGTTCTGGCTCGGTCACAACTCGGGACTAAAATCTTATCGCTCGGAAATCTTCAAAAAGTTTCCGCGCACGGACATCCCCGATCATTTCGACTCTTACTCTTCATTCCAAAGATACATTGACTTGCTGGTCAAAACGAATTGCATAGACAACGGCAAGAAAATCTGGTGGGACGTGCGCCCGCACCCGTTCTTCCCGACGCTGGAATTTCGCGTTTGCGACATCCCGACGCGCGTGGATGACACCATCGCAATTGCCGCGCTCATTCAAGCCATCGTCTGCAAGCTGAATCGCCTGATTGAAAAGAATCTGGGCTTCAGGCTTTATCGCCGGATGCTGGTGCAGGAGAACAAATGGCGGGCGGTGCGTTGGGGGCTTCAGGGCAAGATGATAGATTTCGGCAAGCAGAAAGAAGTGCCTGTCCGTGACCTGATTCTGGAATTGCTTGAGTTCGTAGATGATGTGGTGGACGATTTAGACTCGCGCAAAGAAATTGAACACATCCACACCATCCTCGAACGCGGCACTTCCGCAGACGAACAGCTAAAGGTGTACGAAGAGACCGGCGACCTCAAAGCAGTGGTTGATCTACTGATAAAGAGAACGATGGAGCATGTGCCAAACCCGGACAACATGTGCGAGCCAATCTCCGCTGAATAAGCTTGTCTCAAAGCATGAAAAAGCAGCCGCTACTTTTAGCGGCTGCTTTTTTTTGGATTCATGATTAACCGAAAGCTCAAGCTCTGGCATGGTTGAGAGATTCGAGCAGGAAGTTTTCAAAGATGATGCGACCGTCGCGTGATTCGTTGGGATGCTCCCAGCGCGTGGCGCGCGTTCTGTCCCAATCCTCGAAGGACTTTTCCAGATGAAATTGCACGGTGTAAAGAAGCTGACCCTCGCTGCGCTTGACCATCATCTGATTGCGGCACAGGTAGGCGTTCGCCAGCAGCTTGAAGCCTTCGGGCACGCGGTCAAGCTGGAGACCGTGATTTTGCCAGACGCGCAGGTAACGCCCCTCGCGCGTGTAATCCTGCCAGAGACCGGATTCGGGATCGTTGATGCCACGAAAGATGGGATCGTCCGGCTCGATGATGCGGATAAAGCGGTACTGGTACTCAAAAGAACGGTTAGCGCGGTTCAGGTGCTGCTCCTGATTGTCGAGCGTCACGACGCGCGCGCCAAAGCTCAAGCCGATCAGTTGATGGCCGCCGCAGATGCCTAAGACCGGCACCCGCGTTTCGCGTATGAAGCGGCTAAACTTATCCAAAAGCTTGGGGTTGTAGTAATCAAAGTCGCTGAGCGTGCCGCTGAGGACGATGGCGTCAGGACGAAAGCTCTCAACGGCTTCGGTGACCTGAGAGAGATGCGCAATATGCGTTTCCGGGTCTTTGACCAGCCGCGCAATGT